>JANNVS010000431.1:0-13551 GCA_031414515.1 Sphingobacteriales bacterium
ATTTTAGCACCAACATCTAAATATATATTTATTATACCTGAATACAATGGAAGTTTTCCTGGTATGTTCAAAGGTTTTATAGATGCTTGTGATATAAAAAAATGTTTTCATAATAAAAAGGCATGTTTAACTGGTGTGGCAGAAGGTAGAGCTGGAAATTTACGTGGCATGGAACATTTAACCAATATATTCAATCATATTAAAATGAATGTTCTTCATTTTAAAATTCCAATTTCACAGGTACATTTAATGTTAGATGAGAGCGGTAAACTTACTAATCCAGAAATGATTAAGATGATGGATTCACAAATTGATTTATTTATGGAATTTTAATTTTTTATATGAAAGTTAGTAATCTATTTTTTTTTATTTCTTTATTTTTTTTAGTAGGATGTAATCAAAATGGTACGCTTAAACGCGAAGTATTTCATATGAATATTTCTGCAGGCTTAACGTCATTAGACCCAGCATTTTCTAAAGACCAAGCAACCATGTGGTGTGATAATCAGATTTTTAATGGATTAGTGCAAATAGATGAAAAATTGGAAGTACAACCATGTATTGCAAAAAGTTGGAAAATTAGCACAGATGGATTACACTATGAATTCATTCTAAGAAATGATGTTTATTTTCATAACCATGACCAATTCAAAAATAGAAAAGGAAGAAAAGTTGTAGCGCAAGATTTTGTTTATTCTTTAAATAGATTAATCGATTCAACCGTTGCTTCTACCGGTGGTTGGTTATTTAATGATAAAGTAGAAAAATCAAATCCATTTGAAGCTGTTAATGACTCTATTTTTAAGATAAATTTAAGAACTCCTTTTCATCCGATGTTAGGAATGTTGACATTACAGTATTGCTCTGTTGTACCTAAAGAAGTAGTGGATTTTTATGGAAAAGATTTCCGATCACATCCTGTAGGAACTGGTCCTTTTAAATTAGTGCGCTGGGAAGAAAGTAATGTTTTGATTCTAACTAGAAATGAAAACTATTTTGAAAAAGATGCAAATGGGAATAAATTACCTTATTTAAAAGGAGTACGATTTAGTTTTACAGCAGACAAAGGGTCTGAATTTCTTCAGTTTTCACAAGGTAAACTGGATTTTATGACAGGTTTGGATATTTCATACAAAGATAAATTATTGACTTCTTTTGGAGAACTGAAACCAGAATGGAAGAATGAAATCAATTTTGATAAGATGCCGTATTTAAATACTGAATATTTAGGTATTTCGATGGCAAAACAACCTGCTATTGCTTTGAAAAATAAAAAAGTAAGACAAGCTATTAATTTTGCTATAGATCGTAAAAAAATGATTACTTATTTACGAAATGGTATTGGACTTTCCGCTGAAAGTGGCATGATTCCAAAAGGTGTTCCTTGTTTTGATGAAAATGTAGTGAAAGGCTATACATATAATGTAGAGAAAGCTAAAAAATTACTCATAGAAGCTGGTTATCCAAATGGCAAAGGAATCGGTACCATTAAAATTTATTCCAATCCAACTTACAGCGATTTAATAACGAACATAGCTAATGAATTAGCAAATATTGGCATAATATGTGAAATTGAAAATACACCAGCTACATTTTTACGTGAAGCCATGCGAAAAAATGAAGTTGAATTTTTTCGAGCATCCTGGATTGGTGATTATCCTGATGGAGAAAATTATTTGGCTTTATTTTATAGTAAGAACGGAGCACCACCAAATTATACTTTTTTCAAAAACGCTGAATATGATAAATTATATGAAGCCGCGATGAAAGAAACGAATAATGAAAAGGTTTGTGCCTTATATCATCAAATGGAAAAAATAATTATTGACGAAGCTCCTGTTGTGCCTTTGTTTTACGATGAAGTGACACGATTTACTCACAAAAATGTGAAAGGCTTGCCTAATAATGCCATGAATATGATTATTCTTAAAAAAGTGAAATTGCAGTAAAAGATATTTTTATTTTGCTTTATAAGGGTACATTTATATTATTATTTATTTACTTACAAGTGTATTAATGTATGTTACGAAGAATTAAAAATAGTATTACCAATCACCCAAAAATTTCTAATCTTTTATGGGCAATAAAAGGTATTTGGGGCGATTCAAGAGAAAAATCAAATGAGCGATATTTTCTGAAGAAGACAAAAAATATAATACCTGAATACATAAAAAATAATGATGTTAAAAAAATAAATATTGGTTGTCAAAATCATCCTTTTGACGGTTGGTTAAATGTAGATATTTTTGTATTTGATAAAGTAGCATATTTAAATGCTACCAAAAGATTTCCTATTAATGACGATACCTTCGATTATGTTTTTTCTGAACATATGATAGAACATATTACGTATGACGAGGCAGATTTTATGATTAAAGAGTGTTATAGAATTATGAAACCTGGTGCTAAAATCAGAATTGTAACACCTGGGTTAGATAAATTAATATCTTATTATAAGGAAACACCTAATGATGTTTTTAAAATATATACTAAAGATTTAGTTCAGCCCACATTCAAAACACCTGTGACTGTTCATATTGATTATGTAATCAATTATTTAACCTACAATTATTTCCATAAATTTATTCATAGTACTCATACGTTAACCCAATTATTATCGACCAATGGATTTAAACAAATAAAGAGTTGTGAAATGAATCAAAGCGATGATCCTAATTTAAGAAATATTGAAATTCATGCTAAATACATGGGTGAAGGAAAATATGACTTTGAATCAATATATATTGAAGCGGAAAAATAATTTTATGCTCTATAAATAGATAATTAAAATCAATAACATGATTACCAACATCATAAAAGATAAATCTACAAAACTATTTATTTTATTAGCTGGATTTTTTATTGCGAACGCATTTATAGCTGAAGTAATTGGTGTGAAAATATTTTCATTAGAAAATACTATTGGCATTTCTCCTTTTCACATACCATTATTTGGAATGGATTTCTCTTTTAATTTAACTGCTGGCGTCTTGTTGTGGCCTGTAGTATTTATTATGACCGATATTATTAATGAATACTATGGTGAACGCGGTGTAAAGTTCTTATCTTATTTAACTGTTGGATTATTAGTATATGCTTTCTTGATGTATTATTTAGCTATAAAATTGGTGCCTGCAGATTGGTGGTTAGGTTCAAAAACAGCGCAAGGAATTCCAAATATGCAAAGTGCATACGCACAAGTTTTTGGACAAGGAATCGCAATAATTTTAGGTTCATTAGTTGCTTTTTTAATTGGACAAGTAGTAGATGTTGTTATATTTCATAAGATAAAAAAATGGTCAGGTGAAAAATATATTTGGTTACGTTCAACTGGTTCTACGGTAGTTTCTCAATTCATAGATAGTTTTGTGGTTTTGTTTATTGCTTTTTATATATATCCAAAATATATCAGCGATGCCAATGGTTCTGCATGGGCTTTTAATGTGGTAATGTCTATTTGTATCGGAAACTATATCT
Organism: Sphingobacteriales bacterium; assembly: GCA_031414515.1. Classification (GTDB taxonomy): domain Bacteria; phylum Bacteroidota; class Bacteroidia; order Chitinophagales; family JADIYW01; genus JADJSS01. The sequence continues at coordinate 3,478 of JANNVS010000431.1, forward strand.
ATAAATTTTTAGTAGCTGTTCTACTTACGCCTATTATTTATTTAGTACATAATTGGATAGATAAATATCTTGGTCACGAACTTGCTGCTGAAATGAAAAAGGCTGCATTAAAAGAAGAATAAGCTGTAATTTATTTCAATACTTCATCAAAAAAATCTAGCATGGCTTTCCATGAACGCTTTGCTGCTTTCTCGTTATATGCAACACCTTTTGAGTTATCATTTCCAATAGCTGAATCTGTAAACGCATGTACAGAATTTGAATAATAAATCATTTGCCAGTCTGCTTTGCTATCGCGCATTTCTTGTTGAAATGAACTAATTTCTTCTTGTGAAATAAAAAAATCATCTGCGCCATGACAAACCAATACCTTAGGTAAAATAGGTGAGATGGCTTTCGTGGTATCTTTTGTCAAACCACCATGAAAAGAAACAACACCTTTTACATTCATATTGGCTCTAGCGGCTTCTAATGCACCTGTGCCTCCAAAACAATAACCAATAACCATAATATTTTCAGCATTTGCACCAGAATTAATAAGTTGTTCTAGCGCCAATTTTATACGTTGTCTGTATTCAACGATATGTGATTTGTAATAACCCGCAATTTCACCTGCTTCTTCTGTATTTTTTGGAACATTTCCTTCACCATAAATATCAGCGACAAAACTGTATAAACCCAATTTTGCTAAATCTTCAGCAGATTTCTTGGCATGTGCATCTATTCCTTTCCAAGCAGGCAAAATTAAGATACCAGCTTTGTTATTTGAAATAAATTTAGGTACTGCAAGTATACCATTTAGTGATTGTTGTTTATCTGTATATTTTATAGACTTTAATGAAGTTTGTGCAATACAACTCACTATTACCATTAAAGATATTGAAGTAATAATATATTTCATGAAATACTTTTATAACGCTTACTACAATTCAAGATACAAAATGTTCATTAAATCAGATGCATAATAATAAATTTTGATTTCTTATTAAATAATTCTATGTTTGTGGCAGAATTATGGTTTTCGGTATCATAACCGAAATTAAAAGGGAAATAGGTGAAAGACCTGTACAATCCCAGTTGCTGTAAGCACATTGTCATTCTAAGCGTAAGCAAAGGATCTCATTACTGAATTCTACAACCACTGAGTAAAATCGGGAAGGTTTCAGTAAAGTGTAAGTCAGAAGACCTGCCAGAGTTTATCGAACTAAAAAATGTTCTGTGGAAGCATTTCAGGTATATGCGAACGAAAAGTTGTTACATATTATTTGTAGTGTTTTTTGTATTATTTACAAAAAATAATTTTGCGCAGCAAAGTATTGATTCTGTGCAACAAGTTAACATGATAAACGTTTTTGGAATTAAATATGATAAAATTGTTTGTACTTGGAATTCTATATTAACTGAAAATTCAAATATAACAGCATTTAATTCTACAAATGATATTGGTGAAGCATTGCAACAACAAACTGCTGTTCAAATTAATTCTTACGGTTTAGGTAATAGCTCTTCTATTTCTATTCGTGGAGCAAACGACGATCATACTAATGTTTACTGGAATGGATTGAAAATAAATTCATTGACACTTGGTGGCACAGATTTTTCTTTAATTCCGTTTGAATCTAGTGATGAGATTAATGTTGAAACAAATAATTCTTCATTTGGTGGCGCAATAAGTATAAATACTAGGCCAAAATGGAATAATAAATTTAATTTAAAGATTAGAAACGATATTGTTAGTTTCAATAATTACAGAAATACAATTTCATCTAAAATTGGAAGCAAAAAGATACAATTTCATACGTCAGCATTTTATCAATCAGCGAAAAATAATTTTACCTATGTTGATGTATATAAATTCGATAATCCAATTGATACAGCAAATCACAATACATTAAAAAGTGTAGGAACAGTAAACAATCTTTTCTTTCAATTAAAGAAACAAGTTTTTATTTCTATTGGAAGTTGGTTTCAGAAAAAAGATAAAGAATTACCAACAATTATGGGTTCAAACGAGCAAAGTAGTAAGTTTCAAAAAGATAAATCTTTTCGTCATTATATCAATATAGATAAAGCAATTTCAAAAGGTGATATGCATTTTTCTATCGCGCACTCGTATGATGAATTGAACTACACAGATAAACGAATGCCTACAGATACTTTCTTGTTTATCAATTCAAATTATAAAACTAATCGAATATCTAATTCGTTTTTAATCAACAATAATTTTAAACATAACTTATCGTTGCAGTCAGGTTATTTCTACAACATAAATATAGCAAACGTAAAAGAATATGTGAAGAAAGTAACCGACCATATTGGTGAAGTGTATTCGCACTTAAAATGGGAAACCAAACAATTTAATGCAAGTGTAAAAATCACACAACCGTTTTCATCTTTTAAATATGTGCGACCGCAATTTTATACTGATGCAGGTTTCCAAACAAAAAATTATTCAAAACAATATGCTATCAATATTTCTTACAGTGATAAATATCGGTTTCCTGATTTGAATGATAGATATTGGAATCCAGGTGGAAATCCAAATTTAAAACCTGAATTTGGTTGGACGCTTAATGTTTCTAATAGGTTTAGTACACAGAAAAATAATAATCATTTTTTTACAAACGTAAATATTTACTATTCAAAGATAAAAAACAACATTGTTTGGACGCCAATAACGAACGTAATTTGGTCGCCAAAAAACTTGAAATCAACACAATTGTATGGCATCGAATCAGATGCAACATATTCTTACAACAGGCCTGATAAATTCTACATTCACATAAAAACGATTTACAATTTCAATCGTGCACAAATTATAGAAGATGCAAATAATACAGATTTAAAAGGAAATTATTTGCGATACAAACCACAACATACATTCAAAATCAATTTTTATGTTGAGCAAAAATATATTGGAATTGGTGCTAATTATATTTATACATCAGGCAAATTTACTGATGAAGAAAATATAATATTCTTTGCTTTAAAACCTTATCATTTATTAGATGCATACTTAACATTTAAAGGAACAATAAAAGAAAAGCATTCTTTGCAATTCATTTTCAAAATAAATAATATCACCAATACTTCTTACGAGTCTATTCGTTCATTTGCACAACCATTACGCAATTATTCCATATCATTTATTTATAATTTTTATAAACTTCAAATTAATTAATCAAACAAATAAAAACAATCCAATGAAAAAACAATTTCTATTAGTAGCTATTTCAATTAGCATTTTAATTTCTTGTCAAAAAGAAACCAACAATAATGTAGATAATTACATTGAATCAGGCTCAGCGCTTGTTGTTAACGAAGGCGGCTTTACCAAAAACAATGGAAGTCTTTCCTATATTTCACGTGGTAATAAAGTAGTGAATAATATTTTTGAACAATCTAATAACGGTCTAGTAGTTGGTGATGTTGTGCAATCATATACACGTGTTGGAAGCTTAGGAATTATTTGTGTCAACAACTCACAAAAAGTGATTGTGGTAGATGCACGTACGTTCAAACAAGTAGCAACTATTACCGATGGAACAGATTATCCACGTTTTGCATTAGGTGTTGGCGATGAGAAAGTATACATCACAAATGGTAGTTTCTCAGGAAAAGTTTTAGTGGTGAATCTAAAAACATTTGCAGTTACAAAAACGATAAATGTTGGTGGCGGTCCAGAAGAAATGCTGGCTTCTAATGGAAAAGTATTTGTAGCAAATAGCGGTGGTTTTGGTAGCGATAACACCATTAGTGTTATAAATTCAACTACAGATGTAGAAGTTTCTCGTATCACTGTTGCAGATAATCCAACAGAAATGGAACGCGATGCGCAAGGTTATTTATGGGTTTTATGTAAAGGAAATGTAACGTATTCGCCACCAACATATGCACCAGAAAGACAATCTGCAGCAAAATTAGTGCGTATCAATCCTGCTTTAGCATCAATAGATAGAGAAGTTGAAATTGTACCAGCAAGCTCAGATTTTAGCGCCGCAGATAACTTAGCCATCAGTGGTGATGGCAGCAAAATATTTGTTTGTGTAGATGATAAAGTATTTCAGATGCCGATTACGGCAACTGCTTTACCTGCAACGCCAATAATTACAAAATTATTTTATGGCCTAGACGTGCATCCGTTTACAGACGAAATTTGGGGTTTGGATGCAGGAAATTTTAATGAAGCAGGAAAAATAATTCGATATAATTCAAGTGCAGTAGCAATAGATACATTTAAAGTTGGTATTATACCAAATTCTATTTATTTTAACTTGCAATAAGATATAATGAACACACATGAATTAAAATATTGTCCGCGATGTTACTCCACATTTGAGTGCAAAGTGGGCAATATTTTATTGTGTCAATGCAATAAAGTAAATCTAAATGAAAGAGAAAAAGAATACCTGAGCAATAATTATAATGATTGTTTATGTTCTTCATGTATAGAAGAAATTAAACGAATTCTCAAGAATACAACAACAAGAGAAGAAATATAACATAGTTAAATATTATTTCATATTTTTGTATGAAACAGCTGATGTGAAAAAAAGATACATTTTGCTCATCTTATTTTCTTTGTTTCTGTTGTACTTATTGTGGTGCAATATCAGTATTATTTATACACGAAATCCAACAACAAAAACACCTTTAATAGAAAATACTATATATCAGAAAGATTCTTTTCAAGTAAGTAATACTTCCGTTTTCTGGCAAGGGTTTTATCATAACTGGAATATAAATCATAGAGTAAATAGGCTAGGAGATTGGATACAAGACATAAATAGTAGCAATGGAAAGATAAAATCACTTTTTAGTCATTCTGCGGCATCCGGAAGTGCATCCGATATTTTGGATTATATTACTTTTTTTACTTTTATAAAAACAGATAAAGCTCGGTTTTTTTCTTCTATTGTTTCTACAGAAATACGAGGCAGAGAAGCTACCACTACATCTAAAAATATTAACATAAATGGAAAATGGCCAGCTTCATTAAATAATTATCACAAAGGAATAATTGTTTTAAATGGATTTGATTTGTATTGCAGAAATTCTGATCAAGGAAATTTGAAAGGATCTGGTAATGCTGATAAATTAGCACAACTTTATATTGAGGTAGATAAATTAAGACTTATAGGGAATGAATTTGAATTTGATTTATCGGTAAAACTTGGTGCTGACTGTGATTCTCCAGAATGTTTAAATTTGACACCTGGAGACAATGAATGGTTTGATTATCAATTAACAGTTGCCTATCAAATAATTGCCTATAATGAATCTATTCACGTATTAGATTATAATTTAAATCAATATTACAAATGGTCAAAACCATTTAAAACCAGACCAAATTTAGATCCAAATGAAATTTTCCGTAAAGATCAGAGCATAGAAAATAAAAATATTCAAGGAAAATTAGGGTATAATATTGGCATTCCACTTATTAATAAAATTGATATTAACTTACCAAAAGGAAATGGCGGTTTTTTAAGAAAAAGATTAGAAACACCACATCTTCTAGACTTAGATATTGCTATAACTGACTATACTTATAATCAATCAACTGGTGCGTGTTTAGTAAATGCAGATTTATTTTTTAAAAACTGGAAACCTAATATGCATCCACTTGCTTATGGAAATGATGGCTCAGCAAATATAAATTTGGGAATAAAATTAATGCAATTAAATGATCCCAATGCGATTATAGAAAACCAATCTATAAATGGACAAATTAAATGGGAAACCTCTCATTTAGAACAAATTCCTGCAAATTTTCCAAACTCTGTCAAGTCTTTTATATTTGTAAAATAATCTGTATTTAACTTCGATATTTGTAATATAGCTTACTTTCTTTCATACATAATTTTGTATCTTTAAAAATGAAAATTTATTATTTATTATTTATTTTATTTTCAGCATTATTATTAAATGCTAAAAATCCGCCAGAGGTTTTCAATCCACAAGATCAACCGCTAGCTCCAGATTACAGCAACGAAAAATATTGGAGTGCATTGCCATTTCGCAAAGATGCAGCAGATATGATTCCAAAATCGGAAACATGGATAAACGATTCTTTAAAGAAAGCAGATGTCTTTTTCATTTATCCTACAATTTATATGAAAGGTACTTCGTGGAACGCCAATTTAGATAATATAAAACTTAACAAACGTATTGATAAATTGCCAGTAAGATATCAGGCTTCTGTTTTCAATGCTACTGCACGCGTCTACGCACCACGTTATCGTCAATCTATTGTTGCAGTATTTACAGATAGTACAATTGTTAGGAAACAATCGCTTGATTTTGCGTATCAAGATGTGAAAAATGCATTTGAATATTACATGCAACATTATAACAACGGACGACCAATTGTTATCGCTTCTCATAGCCAAGGCAGCACGCACGCACGCCAACTTATTAAAGACTATTTTGATACACCAGAAATGAAAATAAAATTAGTGTGTGCGTATGTAGTTGGATTTGCAGTTTATCCAGAACAATATAAATTATTAACACCTTGCTCAGTATCAAACGAAATAAATTGTTATGCTACTTGGTCTTCTTTCAAAAATGGGTTTTCATATGCTGATACATCTAAAGATATATTGGTAGGAAAAGTTTGTGTAAATCCAATATCCTGGAAACTTGATACTACTAAAGTAACTGGCATAGGTGGTTTTTTGTTAAATCCAAATAGAAAGAAATTATATTACACAGATGCTCAGATTCATAAAAATTTTCTTTGGGTAAAAACCAAAATGCCATTTGCACGTAAAGCCAATATCTTGCATTTGTTAGATTATAATCTTTATTGGTATGATATAAGAAAAAATATTGCAGATAGAGTAGCTGCCTATTTAATAAAATAAATGTAGCATAAAACATAAATTTCTTTCAAACTTTTTTTTGTAGTTTTATTCATGTTTCATCAACAAAAATATTGTAATAACTGTGGCAAAGATGTAGTCTCAAAATTTACAGAAGGTAGAGATAGATTTGTGTGTGAGCATTGCGAAACTATTCACTATACCAATCCAAAAATTGTAACAGGTGCGTTGTGTGTTTGGGAAAATAAAGTATTGTTATGCAGAAGAGCAATCGAACCACGCAAAGGTTTTTGGAATTTGCCTGCTGGCTATCTCGAAGATTTTGAAAAATCTGAAGATGGTGCCATTCGTGAAACTTGGGAAGAAGCTGGTGCAGAAATTGAAATACAACAAGTACTAACGGTTTATAATTTACCACAAGCCAATCAAGTCTATATTCATTTCTTAGCAAAACTAAAAGATGGCATTGTTCGCAACGGTGAAGAAAGTATAGAATCTGGATTATTTACAGAAGAAGAAATTCCATGGAAAGAATTAGCTTTCACTTCTTCAGCATTTGCTTTGCGTGTCTTTTTTGAAGATAGAAAATCTGGTGTTTTCAAAACTCATTTAGCTAGTTATCCTGAAAAATAATTATTTAATTAATAATTTAGGTACCAAACGTTTGTTTGGTGCTGTTTTTTTATTATTTTTAGCCAAAATAGCTTAAATAGTGTCTAGCCGTAACTCAAAAAGCTCATTAAACAGAAGAAAATTTATTCAACTCGCTGGAGTTGGTGTTACTGCATTTGCAGTAGCAAGTTGCAAAAAAGATAGCATCACTAAAAAAAATAATCAGGTTTGTACAACAGGTAATATTCAACATAAAAAAATAATCATTATTGGTTCAGGATTTGGTGGTAGCATTGCAGCAAAACGATTAACTGAAGCTGGAAATGAAGTTACTTTATTAGAGCGTGGCAAAGAATGGAAAACAGACGGAACTACAAAAGTATTTTCAGATTCATTTGGTACCACAAACAAAGCAGCATGGTTAAGTTTAGATTGTCCAGTTTCATTTGGATTACCAATTCGATACAATAAAAAATATATTGGTGTTTTAGAAAAAGTACAAGGACAAAATATGGCTGCTATTTCTGCAGCTTGTCTTGGTGGTGGTTCCGTTACATTTGGTGGTATTTTGGCAAAACCTGATGCTTCAGTCTTTGCACAAATTTTTCCGTCTTCTATTCCTTTTTCAGAATTAGAAACTACTTATTATCCAAAAGTATTACAGGAAATGAAATGCACGGAAATACCAGATGCACTTTACACAAATCCAATTTTTAAACACAACGAAATTTTTAAAGAACACAACGAAGCAGTTGGAATTTCCAACATTAAACTTTCTAATAATTTTGATTGGAATATTTTACAAGAAGAAATAAATGGTACTAAGGTAAAATCAGTAACAGTAGGTGAATGTATTTATGGAGCAAACAGTGGTGCGAAAATAACTACAAATGAAACGTATTTAAAAGACGCAAAACAAAGTGGTAATTTAGAAATTATTACACAAACAATAGTGAACGAAATTGCTTTAAACTGCGATGATAAATATTTAGTTTATACAAGTGAAATAGACGAAGATGGAAATGTACTGCAACAAAAAACATACAGTTGCGAGTACTTATTTATGGCTGCAGGCTCTATCGGTACTTCAAACTTATTAACTAAAGCTAAAGCAAAAAATACTATAGCAGATTTAAATGAATTTATAGGTCAAGGTTGGGGCAACAATGGCACGGCATTGTTCTTAAGAAGCGGAATTTCTGTACCAACTGGCGCTCAACAAAGTTTTCCGCCAATTTATGCTGCTCAAAATTTGAGTAATCCTTCGATGCCTTTATACATAGAACATTTTCCGTTTAATTTTTCAAACATAGAATTAAATTCTTTAGGCTACAATTTTATGGGTTTAAATTCTACACGTGGTTATTTTAAATACATTACTTCAAACGATAAAGTAGATTTAATTTTTCCAGCAAGAAACATAAATAACCAAAGATTAGTAAACGATGCTGCAAAAATAATTATGCAACAAATTAATCAGGCAAAAACAGGTTCACTCAATAATTTATTAGGAAATATTCCAGTTGATAATTTCACCTATCATCCATTGGGTGGTGTTGTGCTTACTAAGGCTGCAGATGATTTCGGAAGAATTAAGAATACCAAGAAATTATACGTTATAGATAGTGCAATGATTCCTGGTGCAACTTGTTGTAATCCTGCATTAACTATTTGCGCTATTGCGGAAAGAAATATTGAACACATTTTAAATAACGATTTTTAATAAAAAAAGATGATAATAAATAAAGAAGAAAATGTTTCAAAAGTAAGCAGAAGAAAATTTATTGCAATTAGCTCGGTTGCAGCAGCAGCAGCAAGTTGTGGCAAAGTTACTTACAATCCATATAAGTGCGATCAAACTTCTTTGCCAAATAAGAAAAAAGCAATCATAATTGGCAGCGGTTTTTCAGGTTCAATTGCAGCACATCGTTTAACAGAAGCAGGCTACGAAGTATTGATGTTAGAACGAGGTAAGTTTTGGGACACAGGTGATGGCACTCAAAGTATTTTTGCTCCACCAGCAGGTGTGGCAATGGAAAATATTGTAAACTTAAACGCTGATAAACGCTCCACATTTTTAGGAAATATTTGTGCCAATCCATTCATGCCACCTGTTTATAGAGTAGAAAAGTATATTGGTGTAATGGAACGTTTTGAAGGAATAAATATGACGGTAATTGCACCAGCTTTACTTGGTGGTGGCACTGCTGTTTACGGTGGTATTTTTTCACAACCAAGAGAGTTTATGTATAATCAGGTTTTTCCATCAGAAATTCCTTATGCAGAAATGAATGCACGTTGGTATCCTTTAGTAAAACAAAATTTTCAGGCAACACCAATGCCTGAAGATATTGCACAGCACGAAAATTTCGAACATTATGAACGTTTTAAAACCGAAAATGAACGAGCAGGCTTTGAAGTTGAAAAAGTAGATATAGCATACGATTGGAATAAAATAAGAGAAGAAATAAATGGAACACGTGTAAAAGCTTCGCTACTTGGAGAATCTATGTTTGGTTGTAGCAGTGGTGCGCGCAATAGTGCAGAATTTAATTATTTAAAATGGGCACAAGACACAGGTAAATTAGAAATTAAAACGCAATCTATGGTAACAGATATTGCCAAAAATTGTGAT
>JANNVS010000432.1:0-1574 GCA_031414515.1 Sphingobacteriales bacterium
TATCTTAGATTCCTGTAATTTTAATATTGTCAACCCTAAACTGTGTTGTTGCAACTGTTGGTGTATAACCACCAGTATATTTAAAAGCAAAATAAAATGTTGATGAACTAATGCTATTTAATGAAATAACACCTGATGAAATCCATGAATTAGTAGCAGAAAATATTGCTGATAAATTTGTCCAAGTTGCTAAAGAAGGATCACCTGTTCCTGAATAATTTGTAGAATATAATATTTCTAAAACAGCTGGAGTCGAATGAAACCCGGCATAAGAACTAAAACTCAGTTTTTCATCTGTGGTAGCATTTAAATTAAGGACTGGTGAAATTAACCAAGAAATATTAGATGCTTCATTAGGCGACCCAAATGCACTCATCTGTGCGTAAGGATTTGACACAGTTCCGCCGATTCTTCCTACCCAGTTTTTAGTGCCAGCACTCTTAAATGTTGACCACCCATTAACTGCAATATCTACAAAATCAGTAACTGTTCCAAATTTTTCTTCTAAAATTACAACTGCATTTGGATCTGAACCATCACATTTAATGTTATTCATATCTGTTTCTGCACCATCACGTAAAATCAATTGTTTATCAGTACCATATACAGTATAAACTCCAATAATAGTTCCTTTTCCTTTTGGTGTAAGTTTAGTTGCAAAATCTGCATAACCACTACTTCTAACTTCTAAATTATCACCATCGCATTCTTTCAAAATTCTACTTACAGATTGTTTATTAACGGCATCAGCAAATGGTTGATTGGCATCAGCTTCATCAAATTCTACGTTAGATAATTTTACAAGTCTGTTTTGAAAAGTATTATTTAAATTATCAATATCTGCTACTTCTATTGGAACTACAGGATTTCCAGCGTTTGCTTTTACTATATATTTTGATATTAGCGATGCTGGAATCTCTATTGGCGAGCCAGTAATATCTATCGCACCGTACAAGCCTATTAAACTATTATCTGCCGCTAAATATAAACTTTTACAGTTTACATAAATTTTTCTGCCTACCGGAAATTCGCCATTTAATTCATTTTGATCGATTGCAACAGATATACCTGCGGTACCATCGTCAATAATTATTTGATTAAAAATATTACCGCTTTTATCATTTGCCACTATAATTCCTGCAATAGTTATATCATCTGTTAACTGCAAAGTTGTACCTAAGAACAAGGCTTTAAATTCGCTAATAGTATGTGTAACAGGTAAATTCGGATCTACTGTTTCTGTTGGTGGTTCGTCAAAATTATCTTTTTTACAACCAGAAAATGATACCAGTGAAACTGCGAATATCATTATTATTAATTTTTGAAAAGTTGTCATTTTATTGAAATTTATTTTTAATGTTATAGTTTAGAATCTGAATGTTACGTTGGTGAAAAAGTTAATACCAAATGCATAAGAATATCTCGAAGGAAATTTATCTGGATTTTTTTCGGTGTAATCAAATCGTAATTGTTCTCTTCCGCTTACAATAAATTTACGATTATTGGTTAGGTTGGTAATTCCTGCATTAAGCACTAAATAATATTTACCTGCATTTTTTCCATTCATCTTTTTA
>JANNVS010000433.1:0-7423 GCA_031414515.1 Sphingobacteriales bacterium
CAATATACGTACGGATTTACTTATTTTGTTTTGGCATTTCATGGGTATACTTTGGGTATATTTATATTTCTTTTTAACCTTTAATTTAAAGTAGATAAAATAATACTGTAATGGCTGAAATTTTAGAAATACAAGAAGAGCATCACATAGATTTATTGCCATCACCTGATAATGGTGAAGGTGGTGAAAAAACAGCTATGAATATCAGTTATGGAAAAACCATGATGTGGTACTTCTTATTATCAGATGCATTTACATTTTCGGCATTCTTAATTTCATATGCTGCAATTAGATTAGCACAACCTTGGTGGCCTAATCCAAATTTAGTTTTTAAATCATTTCCAGGATTTGAACATGCAAATGTGCCTTTGGCTTTTGTGAGTGTAATGACATTTGTATTGATTTTAAGTTCAGTGGCTGTAGTTCGTGCCGTACAGGAAGGACATAGAATGAATCAAAAAGGAGTTTTACTTTGGATGGTTGGCGGTATTGTTGGTGGAGCAATCTTCTTAGGCTGTCAGGCTTGGGAATGGTCACATTTGATAGGTGAAGGTTTGCGTCCATATTACAATCCATTCGGTCCTGATGCTAATGGAATCACACAATTAGTAGAAGAACATATGCAATATTCACCAGGTCCGATTGCTTTTGGCGCCTTGTTCTTTGGTATTACTGGATTTCATGGATTTCACGTATTTACAGGTGTGCTTATTAATATTTGGGCATTTATTGCAACCGCAAACGGTACATTTCAAAGAAGAGGACATTATGAAATGATTGAGAAGGTCGGATTATATTGGCACTTTGTAGATTTAGTTTGGGTATTTGTATTTTTAGCTTTCTATTTAATGTAAAAAATAAGTTTAATTCTCTAATTCAATAATTATATATTATGTCAAGTCATTTATCAGAAGAAGAATATCAATCAGGCGTAAAGGCTGTTTGGAGAGCTACTGCAATTTTAAGTGTTGTTACAGTCGTTGAAGTTGCTGTAGCATTAATCTTAGGGTCTCATTTGCCTAAAATAATAATGAATACATTTTATGTACTGGCAAGCTTAGCTAAAGCATTTTTTATTGTAGGAGAGTTTATGCATCTTAGATATGAGAAACGTGCATTTATGCTTTCATTAGGTGTGCCATTGGTATTCTTAATATGGGCTATCATTGCTTTTGCCACTGAAGGACATTACTGGAATGTCTTGAATTATTCTAAATAAACATTTTTTGAAAAATAACAACAAAATTGGATTTGCCGCTGCTGTAATCGTTGTAGTCTTTTTTCCAATATCTTTTTTTCTTTTTTTCGATTATTTACACAAACACAGACCAACTTTGGAAACCGATAAGTGTTTGCCAATTTATGGACCGAAAGTGCCTTTCAAATCTAAGAATTACAGAGGAAGAGATATCATAGATACTGCTTACTTCAAAGTTCCTGCATTTTCTTTTACTGATCAGAACGGCAATACTATTACAGACACAATTATGAATGGTAAAGTTACAGTAGTTGACTTCTTTTTTACTACTTGTAAAAGTATTTGTATAGACATGACGAGTAATATGCATAAAGTTCAAGAAAAATTTGTTACAGATAAAGATGTATTAATACTTTCTCATACGGTAGATCCTGAAACAGATTCTGTAAAACAATTATTTAATTATGCGGTTGAAAAAGATGTAAACTCTAGAATGTGGCATTTACTTACTGGCGATAAAAAAGAAATTTATAAACAAGCACGAAATGGCTATTTTATTACTGCAGACCAAGGCGATGGCGGACCAAATGATTTTATACACGACCAGAAATTTGTAGTGATAGACAAAGAACGCAGAATTCGAGGCTACTATGACGGTACCGATGCTGCTTCTGTTGACCAAATGATACTAGACATACAAATGTTATTGGTGAGTTATATTGTTCCGATGAAGAAAAATAATCCAAAGTGGAAGAAGAAGAAAGATAAATAGACAATATTTGCGTCATTGCGAGGTACGATGCAATCTGTTGATTCATTGCCTTGGTTCGTGTCTCACGAAATATTTATTTAAATTTGAATAGAATAATGGAAAATAAAAATATTTTCAACCCAATACTTGCCAAAAATGATAAAATAGCATTTTGGATTATTGGTGTTTTTTCTTTAGTTATATTTTTAGCAATTACTGCATTAGCAAGAATAAAAATAGATGTTGATTTGGGTTTCAATCCACATCTTTTCGCCAAAATAAATGCAGATATCAATTTCACAGTATCAGTTTTATTGCCATTAGGTATCTATTTTGCAAAGAACAAAAAATATGTTTTGCACAAACGAGTGATGTTCACAGCTATTGTTTTGTCATCACTTTTTTTAGTAAGTTATGTGTTGCATCATCTACTAACTGCATCTACATCATTTCCGAAAGATGCAGGCAGTATAAAATACTTTTACTACTTCATTTTAATTACTCATATTTTCTTAGCTGGAATTATTCTGCCGTTTATTTTACTTACAGCATATCGTGCATTAACAGCAGAATTTAACAAACATAAGAAGATAGCACGCATCACCTTTCCAATTTGGTGGTATGTAAGCATTACTGGTGTAATAGTATATCTAATGATATCGCCATATTATTAATCATAAGTTCATTCACTAGAAAAAGATAAATTGTAACTTTACTTCATGCTAATAAGAAAATATATACCGTTTGTTTTAACACTATTACTTGTAGGCATTTCTTTACTTTCACAGGCACAATGCGCCATGTGTAAAGGTTCTGTGCAGACTTCGCAATATGCAAAAAGCATTAATGACGGTATTGAGTATTTATTGTTAGCACCAATAGTGTTAGTTGCTGCAATAATTTTCCTTTGGATAAAAAATAAAGATAAATTTCATACAAAAGAAATTTAGAACATAGATACAACATATTTTATTTTTATCAAAAATCTTAATTTTAACTCTTAATTCTGATATCAGAAATCATAAATTTTCAAATGTCTTCATTGTACACCATAAAAAAACCTTCACAAGATTTTATAAGAGGTTCCGTTCAATTGAATGGCTCTAAAAGTATCAGCAATCGTGTTTTAATTATTAACGCATTGTGCAGTCACCAAATCGAAATACAAAACCTATCGAATGCAGATGATACGATTGCAATGCAGCATTTATTGCAATCAAAAGAGATGATCTTAGACGCTGGTGCAGGTGGAACGACTTTTCGTTTTCTTACCGCATTTTTAGCAACACAAGATGGAAGAGAAGTTGTGTTGACTGGTAGCGAAAGAATGCAACTTCGACCCATAAAAATATTAGTAGATGCGCTCAAACAATTAGGTGCAGATATTTCATATGAAAAAAAGGATGGCTTTCCACCATTGCGCATCAAAGGGAAAAAACTAAAAGGTGGAAAAATAAGTTTGCCTGCTGATACCTCTTCGCAATATATTACAGCCTTATTATTAATTGCATCAACTTTAGAAGATGGTTTAGAATTAGAATTAATTGGTGCAATTGTTTCCGTTCCATACATCAAAATGACATTGAAAATAATGGAATATTTTGGTGTGAAAACAATATTTGAAGGAAATAATATTAAAGTAGAAAATGGAAACTATCAGCCAAAGTCATTTTTTATTGAAGGTGATTGGAGCGCAGCTTCTTACTTTTATTCTATTGCAATTTTAGCAGAAAACGCAGAAATAGAATTGAAAGGATTAACTAATCAACAGATACAAGGCGACAGTATAATTGCAGCTATTGCTGATAGTTTTGGAGTGGATACAACGTATAAAGAAAATTCAATCATCATTACTAAAGTAAGGAAGCCAGATTTTAGTTTATACAATTTTGATTTTTTGGAATGTCCTGATTTAGCACAAACCGTGATTGCATTTTGCGCAGCTTTAAGAATTGAAATTCACTGCAAAGGCTTGCAAACATTGCGCATAAAAGAAACCGACAGAATTGCTGCTTTAGATAATGAACTGCAAAAATTAGGTTTAGCTTCTTTAGTAGAAATTGATAGTAATAATTGGAAATTAAAAACAAGCCCCCAACCCCTAAAGGGGAGGGATATAACGAAGTCCCCTTTTGGGGATTTAGGGGTTTCAACTTACGACGATCATCGAATGGCAATGGCATTTGCACCATTAGCATTAAGATTAAATGAAATAAAAATTGAAGAACCTAATGTGGTAAGTAAATCATATCCTATGTTTTGGAAAGATTTGGAAAAGTTAGGTTTCGGTGTCGATTTTATCTAAATATTTCTTTTAAACTATAAAGCATACTATATGGTGCATCTACTGCTCCAAGATTTGCAAGTGCATCTGGTATTGTACCACCAGCAGCAATTTGTGCTTGGTGTATAACCTCTATTTTATCATTACCCAGTGGAACTATTTTCCAAAAACCAACCCATTTTGGTATGCGAACATAATTTTCATTTAGAGGTATTAAATCAGGTGTCGAAGTCAGATTTATAAGAATTATCCCATTTTCATCTGCTTGGTTCATCACAAAATGAGTAACCGATTCCCTGCTTTTTATAAAAGGAGCACTCATAGTTAGCCGAAAGTAAAAGTCATTTTCATTTACCTTTTTCACTAATTTTAAACTTCCAACATCTGCTTTATACATCCATTTGTCAAAAGCTGAATAATTTTTTAAAAATGCAAGTAGCTTTTCAGTTTTTGTTTGGATAATAACAGAGCCTTTGTATTCTTTTAAGTTTGAATTAACCATTTTACGCGTCCAAATCTTAATTCCATCTTTATTTTTTTCTAATTTCCATGCATTTTCAGCATAAACAATAGAAATACATAAAATAAAAATTGCAATAAAGGCAAGAATTCTGTTTTTCATTTATATTCATTTTTAATTAATTAAATATCGTATTCTAACAATACCTTATAAAGAATAAATAAAAATAAAAAAGGTTTTGAAGAAAGTAAAGACTATTTGTTTATTATTTAATTCCATAACAATATTTAAGAAGATATTGTTATGGAATTGAAATCTATAGTAATCAAACTAAATATTTATGTTTTTAGCCTTTTAAATCTTTTCATTCTTTTCAATTTTTTCTACATCTTCTTTTTTCGCTTTCTTAGATTTTTCAGATTTACCAAAAGCAATATTCATGTAAAAATCTAAGCCTGTAAATTTCTTTTTGGCAAATGAAGTAATAATACTACTGCTACCTAATGTAAATTGCCCAATACGCAAACCTGCACCCATATTAAAACCTGAATATTGGTTGTAATTTATTGGCATATATACAGAAACTATTCTGTGCTCAAAACGCGGCGTCACAGTAATATCTATAGGTAAATTGGCAACAGGTGTTCCTCTTTTAAAAGAATAGGGATTTAATTGAAGGTTTACGTTGATATAAAACATTTTTATTACACGAACATCTGTAAATATGTTTAATGTTGTTGGTAATTTTATTTTTGTCTTTCCAGTTGGAATTGTTTTAGTGCCTAATGAATCTAAAACGGCATCTAAATTTATTGTTTCACCGAATGCATCTACTAAATTTTCAGCTGGAATATTTTTCCCATTTCCAACAAAAGAGCGACTATTTTTACCAATCGTGTATTGATTATAACCTATATCGATCAAAGAAGCTCCGACCATAATAAAATGATCATTACTGTTTTTTACTTTATATTCATAAATTGCACCAACGTCAAATCCAAATCCGTTTATACCGAATTTAAAATTATATCCATCATCTAAAACTGATGAAACCAATAAATCAAATTTCGTATTGCCGACATTAATAAAGCTATCTGTAGCGCTGGTATATACTTTTTGAAAATCTAAATCCTTAGTGACAAATTGTGCATTAAATAAGTTGGTCGTCATTTTAGCCGTTACGCCAAGATGTAAAGAATGTCGTTGACCTAGTTTTATAGTTCTCGCATAACCTGCATAAAATTCTGAGTAAATATTTACTGCAGCTGTTGCTCTTTCATCAGTGAAGTTAGGTAGCCATTGTAATATGTCTTCAAAATGATTATACATTGAATATACAAAATCCTCGTTAATGTCATTAAAAGTGGAAACGGCTCTTACTCGGCTTCCAAAAGTAATTGCATTATTTTTCTTGATTCTAATAAATCCACCAGGACCTAAGATGCCTACATTTGCATGTAACTCTTTTCGTTTACCATCTAGATTTTGGTTAATATATTTATCTTTGTCAAAATTCTTTGCAATGCCTTTTAGATTGCCATTAATAGAGAAATAATTATTACCAATAGCAGTATTAACTCCTAATAAATTTACTTGCCATTTTATATCACCTGCAATTCCGGCTGCTGGATTTAGTGAATTGCTAAGTATTGCATCTTTAGTAGAAAAGTGTCCACCTAAATAGGCTTGACTAAATAAAGTTGAAACACTAACAAGTAGTAATGTAATAAAAAAGATATTTTTCTTCATATTAGTTTGGTTTAATTAATTATTTTTTTTGATTAAAAGTATGCGTTTTTCATTTTTCTAGCTTTATTGCAGTTTACTGGTTTTTTATGACCAGGTAATAATACTTTTGGTGCACAGCTTTTTGGACGTCTTGGTTTTGCAATAGTAGGATTTATTTCTCCTAAAAAAAACAAGACTAATGTAATTATAAAAATTTTTGATTTCATTTTTTTTGAACTGATAATGTTTTCTACCCTAGCCATTTTTTTAACAAAGCAGCTTGTTTAGAAGAAGTCTTTGTTGAAAAATCAAAGATATAATTTTTTCTGCTGTCTTCAGTTAGCGTAATTTTATAAGATTTTATTACACCTTGTCTGGAAACTAAAACATCAATAGTTTCATTTTCTTTTCTATGTTCAAATAATTTACTAAAATTTTTAATTACTCGAAATTCGTCTATAGCGATAATTTCATCTTCAGCACTTAATCCACCTTTAAAGGCACCATAATTTTTATCTACATGTGATATAATTAGTTTTCCTTCTTTCCAAAGTGTACTTAAACCTAAATGTATTTTATTTTTTTCTGTTACATTTTTTAATTGAATACCAAGTAATTCAACGTACAACTCAATATCTAAAGGCTCAATTGTATGAATATACTTTTTAAAATAAAGTGTAAAATCAATTCCACTTATAGAATTAAAAATTTGCAATAAACTACTTTCGGTAATGCCTTCAACTGGATTTGATAAATAATCTGCATGTAATTTTTGCAGTACGTTGTCTAAGTTTCTTTTGCCATTGGTTGCATCTAAAATCATGAAATCAAAAATCATAGCAACGACTGCGCCATGCGTATAATAATTGATATGCGCGTTTAAACTATTTTCATTTCTTCTATAATATTTTAACCAGGTATCAAAACTTGCTTCCGCTAAAGTTTGTGTATCGATACCACTTGTGTTTAGTACATCATTGATGTTTTTTTCTACGATTTTAA
>JANNVS010000434.1:0-2701 GCA_031414515.1 Sphingobacteriales bacterium
AGCACTTGCGCCAACCAACAACGTAATTAAATTAATGTCTTCATGCGCTTCTGCACGAATGGCAGTTTTTGGTTCTTCTTTTATTGGTGGATAATGTATAGCTCGCAAAATGCTATTTCCATTATGAATTCTTGCATCAAAATAATTTTCATCCAAATTCAAATAATTAGCTATCGCACGCAATAAATGTCTGCCTGAGTTTTCAAAACTTTTGTATAATGCCTTTCCAGAACTATTAAAATCAGGAAATTCTGCCACTTCAATATTATTTGGATAATCATCAGCAGGCATCACTTCACCATCTTCAATATATTGACCAATTTGCCAGAATTCTTTCAAATCAGCAACTTCACTTTGTTTTGCTTTTTCACGTCCGAATGAGGTGTAACCACGTTGACCTGCATATTCTACTTTTTCGTAACTCCATTTCGTATCAACTGGCAATGCAAAAAACTGCTCTACTAAACCATAAAATTTATCGATATCAGATTGTGGAATGCCATGTCCTTCAACAGCCACAAAACCGGTTTCTTCAAACGCCTTTCCAATTTGTTGCACAAATGCTTCTTTCAATTCAGGATTGCCTGATAAATAATCTTGTAAATTAACCACAGGAACTAAACTCATAAGGTATAAATTTTGCTGTAAATATAAGGTTTTCTTGCTATTAAATGAATGCTTTTGATGCTTACAAAATATACATTGTTAGCTTTTAAAGATGAACAAACAATTAAATCATAATATTCTTTAAAATCTGTATTCGATACACTAAATAAAATAGCTTATTTTTGATGTTCAATATTGAACCTATGAGTAAGATTTATATTAAACAAATTTTAGAAGAAGCGAAGATTGACAGCGATGTAATTATACGCGGTTGGGTTCGTACCAAAAGACAAAGCAAAAATGTTACATTTATAAATATTAGCGATGGTACAACCATTAATACAATCCAAACGGTTGTGGAAGCTGAAACTGTGAGCGACGAATTGCTGTCTAAAATAAATACAGGTGCTTGCTTAGAAGTGCATGGAAAGTTGATTACTTCGCAAGGCAATCAAAAAGTTGAAGTGAAAGTAGAAAAGATTATTATTTTAGGTGAAGCTGATGCAGAAAAATATCCGATTCAACCTAAAAAACACTCTTTTGAGTTTTTAAGAGAAAAAGCACATTTGCGTCCACGCACCAACACATTCGGTGCAATTCTGCGTATTCGCCACTCATTAGCATTTGCCATTCATAATTATTTTAATGATAAAGGATTTTTTTATTTACACACACCAATAATCACAGGTTCTGACGCAGAAGGTGCAGGCGAAATGTTTCGTGTAACTACTTTAGATGCAACAAATCCACCAAAAATAGAAGATGGGAAAGTTGACTATTCACAAGATTTTTTTGGTAAAGAAACAAATCTAACTGTTTCAGGACAATTAGAAGGTGAATTGGGTGCGATGGCACTGTCAAAAATTTATACTTTTGGTCCAACATTCAGAGCAGAAAATTCTAATACATCACGTCATTTAGCAGAATTCTGGATGATTGAACCTGAAGTAGCGTTCAATGATTTAGTTGACAATATGGATTTGGCTGAAGATTTTTTACAATATTTAGTGAAATATACAGTAGAAAAATGTGGTGATGATTTGCAATTTTTAGATGCACGTTTTGCAGAAGAAGAAAAACAAAAACCTACACAAGAGCGCAGTGAATTAGGCTTGTTAGATAAATTAAAATTTGTCGTAGAAAATAAATTTGAACGTTTGACTTATACTGATGCTGTTGAAGTGTTGAAAAATGCAAAAAAGAAATTCCAGTTTCCTGTAGAATGGGGCACCGATTTACAATCAGAACACGAACGTTATTTGGTAGAAAAACATTTCAAAAAACCTGTAATTCTTACTGACTATCCGGAACATATCAAAGCATTTTATATGAAACTGAGTGAAGATGGAAAAACAGTGCGTGCGATGGATGTGTTGTTTCCAGGAATTGGTGAAATCATTGGTGGTTCGCAACGAGAAGAAGATTACGAAAAACTAAAAAATCGCGCACACAAATTTGGCATCGAAGAAGAAAGTATTTGGTGGTATTTAGAAACACGTCAATTTGGAACTTGTCCGCACGCAGGCTTTGGTTTAGGTTTTGAACGATTAGTGTTGTTCGTTACAGGAATGGGAAATATTCGCGATGTAATTCCTTTTCCACGTTATCCAAAAAGTGCCGAGTTTTAATAATCTAAACAATAATTTCAATTTCTTATTTTTAAATCGTAAATCGTACATTGTAAATCGCACATCAGAAAATGCTCAACCAACGTCTATCACAAAAAATGCTTCAGAAGCTGTCGCCACAACAGATACAGCTGATGAAATTATTGCAGGTACCAACTGCAAATTTAGAACAACGTATAAAAGAAGAATTGGAAATTAATCCTGCGTTGGAAGAAAGTATTTCAGATTTTGATGGTGAAAAAGAAGATTTATCTGAGCCGGAACAAATTCGCGATGAAGAGGATGAAAACTATGAAGATAAAAGTGAAGACGATTTTGCAGATAGTTTAGATGTACAAGAATACACAAAAGAAGATACTGATTACAACAACGATGGTGGTGATGATTACAGAGGCAAAGAAGAAAAAAAATCTACACCATTTGCCGTTGGAAAAACCTTTCACGATTTTTTAGATGAGCAATTGCAC
>JANNVS010000435.1:0-10092 GCA_031414515.1 Sphingobacteriales bacterium
CAATTTTACGCTGATACTGATATTCTGCATAATAAGTAGCTGTTGAATTACTTTGATTATTGGTATTGTTATTTGCACTTACTAAATATCTGCCGGTTAATTTATGTCTGTTTCCTTTATCATCACTGTAATTCAGGAAAGGATCAATAGTAGCATTATAAGAAGAACTTGTAGTTGGTATTATAATTGCACTGGGCAGATATTTATTTACGCCCCTATAGTCACTCCATAGGAATTGATTTCCACTTTTTCCAAAACCCATATTAATATTTATTCCTGCACTCCATTTATTGGTAAATCGGTACCTTGTATTAATATTAAACCTTCCGGATGTATAGGATGTACCCCATGCCATCCCAGAGCCTTTACTAAATAAACCACCAATAACCAAATCCAGTTTGCCAATTTTTTGCCGGTTGGAAAAGGACATACCAAAAGAATAAGGTCTAAGTGTATATTGGTTTTTTAACGTTGTATCTCGGTTTCCTAAAAGCTGCCCCAGATCAGGCTGAATAAGAGTAACACTATCCTGCCTCCACCATCTTTTATCTATGTTTTGTGATTGTAAATTCCCATCTGCATCAATATATTTATCATTCTTATCGGGATTGTCATTTACAGAAGCAAAGAAGGATATATTGGTATGCGGTTCTGTGGTTGCAATAGTGGTTCTTAAATTAATAATGCCATTCATTGCCGATGAACCATATAAAGCAGATGCAGCGCCTTTAATAATTTCAATCTGACCAATGCTTTCTATTGGCAAACTGCCTGATACATTTCCAGAGCCCGGATTCAAAACGGATAAGCCGTCTAATAAAACCAAGACCCTGGATCCTGCACCGTAAGAAAAACCGGAGCCTCCTCTGATATTTATCTGTCCGTCAACAATTGTTATACCGGGATTTCTTTTAATCGAAGCATTTAAATCTGTGGCATTCTGTTTTTCGAAAAATACAGGTTTTATCACATCCATTGATACTATCTCTTCACTAAGCTTTTTTTCAAATTTACTACCGGATACGACAACTGTATTTAATATGTTATCATTTTCTCCAACCGTAACGTTTAATATTTTCAGTTCATTGTTTTTAATCAGCACTGTTTCTATCTTGTCTTCATATCCAACATAAGAGAATACAATAATTTGTTCTCCAGTTTCCAGTTCAAGTTCATAAAAACCACTTGTATCTGTGGAGGTACCTATAGTAGTATTTTGTACTGATACATTTACTCCTATAAGGGGTTCATTCGTCTTAGTGTCTGTTACAATTCCTTTAATTTTAGATTTCTGGGCAAATAAACCCAGAGAGAGTAACAATAGAATACCGGTATGAAAAATTTTCATTTGTTTTTATTTTTTGGGATTACATTTGATATGTTATAAATCTCATCATTAATTTATTTTTATTTTTTGACAAAAATCAAATAATAAAATAGCATTATTCTAAATCTTGATTGGACTGTAAAATATGACAATTAGGTTACATTCCAATCAATTATGAAAAATCCCGTTTGTGGCTTCACCTCTTTACTAACTCATATAGTCTACCTTATTTTTCTTATCTTGTTATTGTTGCAGTTAAGGAATATAGATATAAATTTAAAGAAAGAAACGCAGGAAACGCATGAGTTAAAAATTATTATTTGAAAATATATTTCATTACTATGTCAGGAATCTTCTCATCTCAAAAATAATCTTATCTTCATTCAATGTTTGAGAAATTGAGCAAAATGTTCAAAATTGATGTAGAGAAATTGCGCTCAGCAGATTCTTCACATATGTTTTGGATGGATTTATTGATGCTCGTTATTGTGGTCATCAATTTAATATATTTGTTTTTTGGGTTTCTGTTTCAGTTTGCCTTTTTCGATTCCATCATCAATTATATTTCCACAGATTTTTATAATTGGTATAACACAAAACTTTATCCTGATATATTTACGTACGATTTAATATTTGTTGGCATTTATGTTGCTGAACTCATTTTCCGTTGGATTCGCAGCATCTATAGAAAAAAATACGACAGCTGGTGGTTCTATCCGTTTGTGCATTGGTACGATGTTATTATGTGTATTCCAATTGTCGACCATCTTAATTTTTTTGGTGTCGTACGTTTGTTTGGTTTGGTATATCGTTTGCAACGGCTTGGTATTTTTGATTTAACCAAAACTTTTGTGTTTAAAAAATCAGCTTTTGTTTCTGAAGTAATTGTTGAAGAGGTTGCCGACCGCGTGATTGCAAAAATGATAACGATGGCACAAGAAGAAGTACAGAAAGGTTCACCCTTAGTAACCAAGATTGTCAATAATGTAATCAAACCAAAAGAAGATGCGATTGTTAATTATTTGACGAACCGAATTGGCGAAGCCATGAATATTTCGTATTCACAATATCGAATTGAATTGAAATTATACGTTGAAAAGATTATAAGTGAAGCTATTCTTGAAAATGATACGATTGACAAACTAAGGTATATTCCAGGTCTAGGAAAGATTTTCCAGGAAACGTTAGATAAGGCTGTTGCCGACATTACATTTAATACCATCGACAAATTGATGAATGATATCATTAACCCAGATAATACTCGAGGCGTCAAAGAGGTTACACATGGGTTGATAGAATCATTTCTGGATCATTCACATCCGGAAAGTGAAGCTTTAAATAAAATGATTGTTGGAATTGTGTATGATT
Organism: Sphingobacteriales bacterium; assembly: GCA_031414515.1. GTDB lineage: Bacteria > Bacteroidota > Bacteroidia > Chitinophagales > JADIYW01 > JADJSS01. The sequence continues at coordinate 2,696 of JANNVS010000435.1, forward strand.
CTTTGGAAGAAGTAAAACATACCGTTCTTATGAAGGAATGGAAAATAAAGCAAAAACTAGAAGAAAAGCACGAAATAGAGGAAAATATCAGAAATAGCAAAAATATTTAACCAATCAAAAACCACTTTGGCACGAGAATTGTAACTTACTTACTATAAATAAAACAGTCGATTTATAGATAAAAAAGATATTTTCATTTGGTTGGTTTAAAATAGTCCTGAGCGTGGTTGCTCAGGATTTTTTTTCATGCCACGATAATCGTGGCATGATTCTGAATTATTTTCCCTGTATTTCTAACAAACTATCCGAATTGAGTTTCTTCGTTGTATCACTGCTGTTTTCATCATCCGATGTGCTGACTATACCATCGCCATATAAAATATCCCAAACCTGCTGGATTTTATAAACACTATTGCTGAAATGATTGCTCAATATGATAACCGTTGTTTTATCACTTATTTTTCTATTAAAAACAGAATTATAGCTATGCCACCAGCCATTGTGATAAATCAAACGTGTGCCATCTGATTGGTCGTTTATTCTCCAGCCTAAGCCGTAATTTTTATTGCCTGCTTTTTCAAAACTTTGTGGCGTAAATGCCAGTCCTAACAACTCAGATCTAATATATTTACCTGAATACAATGCCTGATCCCATTTATATAAATCCTTAACTGTACTGTAGATTCCTTTATCGCCAGATACACCATCAGTATATACAATATCATCTTCTATCCATCTTGAACCCTTATAGCCTTTAGTGGCTGAAGCACGAGTGCTCAACGGATCATAGAGCCAGGTATCCAGCATGCCTAATGGAAGAAATATATTCTGATGCAGGAAATCACAAAATGGCATACCTGAAACTTTTTCTGCAATTAAGGCTAATAACACATAGTTAGTATTGCAATATCTGAAATGCGTATCTGGTGAATTCAAAATTTTGGGCTTGAATTTATACATCATTTTTAGCACCTCTGTGTTTGTCATAAATGATTTTTTATTTTTCCAATAAAGTTCAGAAAAACTTAAATAATTAGGAAGCCCAGAACGATGATTCAGCAGCATTCTTACGGTGATTCCTTTGTATGGGAAACTTGGAAAGAATTTTTGAAGTGTGTCTTCTAATGACAACATGTTTTGCTGTAATAACAATAAAATCGCACCTGATGTAAATGTTTTTGAAGTAGATGCAATTTGAAATGTTGAGCGTGGTGTTAATTTTTCTTTTAAAAAATAATTTTTATATCCGTAATAGCGTTCAAAAATAGGAATCCCTTTATACGCTATTAAAACCGAACCACTAAATCCATTTTTCGTTTTATCTTCAAAATAACAGTCTAAAGAATGAATTTTTTTTACAATGGTTGTGTCTTGTAAATCTATCTTTTCGTTGTCATGGTTCTGATATAATGCTGGATTAATTTCAGGTTGTATAAAACCTGTTGGTGTTTTATTTTTATTATGCTGGCAAAACGTAAAACATATTCCAGATAACAATACAGTTAACGTTAAAAAAAATTTCTTCATTTTCTTTTTTTGGTGCTTTAAGTCTTCTTCTGACATAGTACAAATCAATAGCCATAAAAGTATGTGTTTTATGAAAGAATGTTAAGGAAGAGATATTACCATTGCGTTGAAAACAAATTTTTGCTGTATTTTTATAAAAAAATGGAATTTAATATCATAAAAAGTTTGACCAACGAGTACACAAATGAATGTGTCAGCACTCGTAAATTATTAGCGCAAGTACCAATGGATAAATTATTTTGGAAGCCACACGAAAAATCTATGACTTTACATAATTTATCAGTTCATATTGCAGATTTGCCAAATTGGGTGCCGATTACATTAGAAAGCATTGAACTGGATTTTGCAACTGAAAAATTTGAACCGAAGAAAATTACTACATCAGAAGAATTATTAAGAATTCATGATGTTGCTGTAGCTGCAGCTTTGCAATCTATCCAAAAAACAACTGCTGAAATTTTAAAAAATGAAACGTGGACAATGCGCAATGGTGAAACCATTTATTTTACCATGCAGAAAATTGCTGTGTTGCGCAGTTTTGCATTTAATCATTTATATCACCATCGCGGACAGCTAACAGTTTATTTGCGTTTGCTAGATGTTCCTGTTATTGGTATGTATGGACCAACTGCTGATTATGCTATGTAATACAAGTATATAATTAGTGTAAAATTAATTAGGTTTAGTAGCTTCGCTATTGTATATAATAGCTGAAACATTTGATATTACATTTGCCATTGTATCAATGTTTGTTCCTCTGGCCATAATACATACCAAATAAGGTTTTTTTTCTTTATAAACAATACCACAATCGTGAAGTTGTGTAATATCATCGGAAGCGAAATGTCGTTCACCAAATTTATGTGCAACAACAACGCCTTTTGGCACACCAGCTACAATTCCCTGATTAAAAGTTGTTTTGCTTAAAATGGTCAATGCTTTCTCAGACATTTTTCTATTTAAGTACGTAGCGTTGTATAAAATTCTGAAATAAGAAGCATATTCTTTTACAGTTAAAAAATCTCTGTTCGTAAAACTATCAAAAGGTATCCCTAAATCGTAATAAATATCATGCAACTTTTCTTTGTTAATTTCCTTTACTAACATATAAATAGCATCATTGTCAGAGTGAATAATCATAAATTGTAAAAGCTCATCAATGGTGTATTTTCTGCCAGGCACTAATAGAATATTGTCTGTAATATTTCTACTTGCATTTTTTTCGAGAGGTGTAAATAACAATTTCTTTAATAAAAAATCAGGCTCTTCTTCTGCTTTTTTCAAACCAGCAATCAAAACCGGAACCTTCAGTAAACTAGCTGGTGCATAAAGTTCATCTTCTCCAATACCAATCCAAGGTCCGTTATTTAAATCGCGAAAATATATAGAAATCATTTTTACTTTATTTTGTGCAATGACTTCGTCTCTGTAATCTGAAATTTCAGATTGTAATGCTCTAACTTCTCTTACTAAAACAGGCTCTAACTCATAAAAATCTAAAACAGGATTAATCATTTTATAGCCACTTTTACGAAATTCTTTTACAGCATATTTTTTATCTTTATTGGATAGTGTATATAATAAAAACTCTATTGACAATACAAATAAAATCGTCGAGCCAATTATTATCAGTGTTTTTTTCATTGTTTAAAATTTTGTATTTTAGAACGCAAAGTTAGTTCAATTTTTAGTATCCAATCTTGACAATTGTTATTAAAAAAATAAATTAAAGAAAATTGAAAAAGGGTACAAATTATATTTTGTAGTTTCTATAGATTTGAATTATTATTTCGATTTCAAATTAGATATTTGAATTCTACATATTCCGTCTATACTGACCACCTACTTCAAACAAAGCATTGGTGATTTGTCCTAGCGAACAATATTTTACGGTTTCAATTAATACATCAAATAGATTTTTATTTTCTAAAGCTGCTTGTTGTAATTGCTGTAAATAATATTGTGCTTCTGTTTTGTTCCTATTGTGTAAGAATTTTAAATTTGTTATCTGTAATTGTTTTTCTTCATCCGTACTTCGTATTACTTCTTGAGGTAAAATTGTTGGTGAACCTTTAGAGGACAGAAAAGTATTCACACCTATTAACGGTAACTCACCAGTATGTTTTTTCATTTCGTAATACATACTTTCTTCTTGTATTTTTCCGCGCTGATACATAGTTTCCATTGCACCTAAAACACCGCCACGTTCTGTTATTCTGTCAAATTCAGCATACACAGCTTCTTCTACTAAATCTGTTAACTCTTCAATAATAAAAGAACCTTGCAATGGATTCTCATTTTTTGCCAAACCTAATTCTTTATTAATAATTAATTGAATAGCCATTGCTCTGCGCACACTTTCTTCTGTTGGTGTGGTAATGGCTTCATCGTAAGCATTGGTGTGTAATGAATTGCAATTATCGTAAATAGCATACAAGGCTTGCAACGTCGTTCTTATATCGTTGAAATCAATTTCCTGTGCGTGCAAACTTCTTCCTGATGTTTGAATATGGTATTTTAATTTCTGGCTTCTGTCGTTTGCTTTGTATAAATACTTCATCGCTTTTGCCCATATTTTTCTGGCTACTCGGCCAATCACTGCATATTCAGCATCTATTCCGTTACTAAAAAAGAAAGATAAATTTGGAGCAAAGTCATCGACTTTCATTCCACGTGATAAATAATATTCTACAAAAGAAAATCCATTTGATAACGTAAATGCTAATTGCGAAATTGGATTTGCACCAGCTTCCGCAATATGATAACCACTGATAGAAACAGAATAAAAATTACGTATTTTATGTTGCACAAAATATTCTTGTACATCACCCATTAATTTTAACGAAAACTCTGTAGAAAAGACACAAGTATTCTGTGCCTGGTCTTCTTTTAGAATATCAGCCTGTACCGTTCCACGCACTTGCGATAATGCATACGTTTTTATTTTTTCGTACACTTCTTTTTCTAAAACTTGGTCGCCTGTAACACCTAATAACATTAAACCTAAGCCGTCATTTCCTTCAGGTAAATCGCCACTATACGTTGGTCTTGTTGCTTTTTTATCTTTATAAATTTTGTCAATTTTTTTATTGACTTCATCCATTAAATTATTTTGCTTAATATATTTTTCGCATTCCTGATCGATTGCTGCATTCATAAAAAATGCACAGATAGTTGCTGCGGGTCCATTTATTGTCATCGAAACAGAAGTGTTTGGCGAACATAAATCAAAACCAGAATACAATTTCTTTGCATCATCTAAAGTACAAATCGAAACACCAGAATTGCCTATCTTACCATATATATCTGGTCTTATGGCTGGGTCTTCGCCGTATAATGTTACAGAATCAAATGCTGTTGACAAACGTTTTGCAGGCAAACCTTTTGATACATAATGAAAACGCTTGTTGGTTCGCTCTGGTCCACCTTCACCAGCAAACATTCGTGCAGGATCTTCGCCTTCTCTTTTAAATGGAAACACTCCAGCTGTATATGGAAATTCTCCAGGAACATTTTCCTGTAAACTCCATTTTAAAATATCACCATATGCTTCATACTTTGGCAAACATACTTTTGGAATTTGTTGATGCGATAATGATTCTGTGTGCGTTTTAATTTTTATTTCTTTATCGCGTACTTTAAATACATAAAATTCATTACTGTAATTTGCTTTTTTATCTTTCCAAGAATCTAGTATTTGTTGGCATTCAGGATGAAGTTTTAATCGCTTATTTTCAATAAGCGAGTCCATCGTCCATCGTCCATCGTCCATCGACTTCACTCTTTGCAAAGCAAACAAATCTTGCGCAATTTCACTTTGTTCGTTTACCCATTTATCGTAGTTGCGATTAGTAGAAGTAATATCTGATAAGTAACGAACTCTATTTGGTGGAATTATGTAAATTTTCTCAGAATTTCCTGTTCGTAAATTCAAAATTGATTTCCAATTTAAGTTTGATTTTTCAATTACTTTTTGAATAACTTCTTTGTATAATTCATTCGTTCCTGGATCATTAAACTGAGAAGCAATACTACCATACACAGGCATTTGCTCAGGATCAACAGTCCATAAATTTCTATTTCGTTGATATTGTTTTTTTACATCACGCAATGCATCTTGCGCACCGCGTTTATCAAACTTATTGATGGCAACCACATCAGCAAAATCAAGCATATCAATCTTTTCCAGTTGCGACGCTGCGCCAAATTCAGGTGTCATCACATACAAGAAAGTATCTGCAATATCTACTATTTCAGTGCCACTTTGTCCAATACCAGAAGTTTCAATAATGATTAAATCAAAAGCTGCTGCTTTTAAAATTGCAATGGCATCTGTAATGTTTTTTGAAATAGAAGCGTTGGTTTGTCGCGTTGCCATCGAACGCATATAAATGCGTGAATTATTGATGGAGTTCATTCTAATTCTATCACCTAATAATGCGCCACCAGTTTTTCTTCTACTTGGATCAACAGAAATAATCGCTAAAGTTTTTTCTGGAAAATCTAAAATAAAACGACGTACTAATTCATCTGTAAGGCTTGATTTGCCTGCACCACCTGTTCCTGTAATTCCGAGAATAGGTGTTAGATTGTTAGAAGCTAGCTTTGTGATTTGAGATGCAAATGCATCATATTCTTTTGGATAATTTTCCGCACTCGAAATTAATTGCGCAATATGATGTGCATTTTTTTCTTTTATTTTTGATTCATCAAACTGAACATTTTTTCCACTAGGAAAATCACAGATTTGCAATAAATCATTAATCATTCCTTGCAAACCTAAAGCGCGACCATCATCTGGAGAATAAATTTTATCTATACCATAAGCATGTAATTCTTCGATTTCAGAAGGCAAAATAGTGCCACCGCCACCACCAACAATTTTAATATGACTACAACCTTTTTCATGCAACAAATCATACATGTATTTCAAAAACTCTACGTGACCACCTTGATAAGATGTAAACGCAATGGCATTTGCATCTTCTTCAATAGCACATTCTACTATGTCTTGTACTGAACGATTGTGACCAAGGTGTATGACTTCAGCACCAGATGCCTGTATAATTCTACGCATAATATTGATTGCTGCATCATGTCCATCAAACAAAGATGCTGCGGTAACTATTCGTATTTTATTTTTGAGCTGGTACTGGTTGACTTCTTGCATACTTATTGTATTACAAGCAAATTTACAAAATGTTGTTTACAGTTTACACTTTACTGTAAACTGGAAACAAATAAGTATTAAAATATTTCATAAATAATGTAAAAATTAATTTCTACACATCAATATTCACTATTTTTGATAAAATTGACTAAATGAAAAAAATCTTTTTTGGCTTCTTAATATTTTTTATTGTATTGATTACATCTGCAATTGCAATTCCTTTTTTATTTAAAGAAAAAATCATCGCGAAAGCAAAAGAAGAAATCAGCAAACAGATGAACGCAAAAGTTGATTTTAAAGACATTGATTTATCGTTGTTAAAAAACATACGAAATTTTCCAAATATTGCGTTAGGTATTGAAGACTTAACGATTATTGGAATCGCACCTTTTGAAGGTGATACGCTTTTAGTTATCGGTGATACGAAAGCTTCTTTGGATTTAATGAGTGTGATAAAAGGTAGCGATTATAAAGTAGAACAAATTGAATTGAGCGATGCCACTTTAAATGCTATTGTCAATAAAGATAGTTTTGCAAATTGGAATATTTTAAAACCATCATCAGATACTACTAAAGCATCGCCTTTTAAGTTGGCATTGAATAAATTGGTATTAGATAATATCAATCTAAATTATCATGATTTACTAAGTGGAAATTCAATTAGAATAGAAAACTTACAACACACAGGAAAAGGTGATTT
>JANNVS010000436.1:0-13450 GCA_031414515.1 Sphingobacteriales bacterium
CTTCTTGCATGATGTTTGAATTTAGTTTTGTAACTGAATTGCTACGATACGAAGTTGAACTTTATTGAACCAACAGGCATTACACAATGTTTGTAGTATGTTATAATATTTACATGTGGTGAAAAAAGAGAAATTATTTTGCAGCCACATTTTGAAAATCTAAATTTTCTTTAGTAAATATCACATGGTTGAAGTTTTGTCCGAGTATCAAATCCGTGCCAATATAGAAATATCCGATTGTCATGCTGTAATCAATAGTTGAATATTCAATTTTGATTTTATCACCAATAAGTTTCCATTTTCCTTTTAATGTTTTTACTAAATTGCCAACTTTATTTACAAAATGATGGTTGAATGCATGATTGGGTTCAAAAACAAACAATTCAGTTTGGTAGTCATGATCATTCTTAAATACTTTCTGGAAATCATTTATGGCACTTTGACTGCTAAATTTCCATGTTCCAACAATTGGGTTTGTTGATTCTTTTTTTTGACTTGCTAATGCTGTAATAGTTGCTGCTATTAAGCAGATTAGCAAAAGTATCGTTTTCATTTTTTTTGAATTTATTTTCTCGAAATTGACGAGATATTTGTGGAAGAATATCCACAATACAAAGTTGTGCTTATTAAAGAGTAGAATAAGTACACAATTGCAGTAAAGAATTACATCATTCACACGTTAGAACAATTAGTATACTTTTATCTCAAAAACTCAACTTTTGTTGTGTGAATTATCGGTGTTTATTATGTTTTTGTTTAAACAACCAAACAACAAAAATTTATTAATTAAAACAAAATAAACTCAAATACGACTTTTAATAACTACCTTAGATTAAATAGCTCTTAAAAAATTCAATGAATATTTTAATAAAATATGATATTTCACTCACTTGCAAAGCAATATTACAAGAGCAATTACAAAAATTAGACATTGGTTATTCTATCATTGGATTAAATGAAATTGAGTTTACTAAATTATTGTCCACTGAACAGCTAGAACAATTAAAATCGAATTTTGAAAAATATGGTATTGAAATAATAGACAACCAAAAAGCAGCATTAGTGCAAAAAATAAGAGATACTATTATTGAAATGGTTTGGAAAGACGATGTGCTTCCGAATGTTACCACATCAGCCTATTTAGCAGAAAAACTGAACCATAGTTATGGATATTTATCTAATCTGTTTTCTGAAATCACCTATACAACGATAGAAAATTTTATCATCTTCCAAAAAATTGAACGTGCGAAGCAAATGACTATCAGCGAAAATTTTACACTCACAGAAATTTCTTATCAGCTTAATTACAGCAGTGTCGCACATCTTTCTAATCAATTTAAAAAAACTACAGGTTTAACGCCTTCTGCATTTCAAAGAATTATAAAGAAGAAAAGAGAAAATCGTGCAGCATTATAAAATTTATTCAACCATAATTTCTATAAAATGTCAAACAAACTCTTACGTATATTACTTGCTGATGATGATGAAGACGACCGATTGTTTTTTAAAGAAGCATTGGAAGCCATCAAAATAAAAACCATTGTAACTACCGTAAACGATGGTATTGAACTTATGGAATATTTGTTACTACCAAATGCACTATTGCCTGATGTTATTTTTCTGGATTTGAATATGCCAAGAAAAGACGGAATGCAATGTTTAGAAGAAATAAGAAATAATGATGCTTTAAAAGAGTTGACGGTTGCTATTTATTCTACTTCTGGCGCCGAAAGAGATATAGAAGAAACCTTTATAAAAGGTGCTAATGTGTATATTAAAAAACCAAACGATTTTTCTGCACTCAAAAAAGTAGTAGAAGATGCCTTGAAAATTAATTGGCAATACCATATTTCTGGCACCAATAAAGATTCTTTTATGTTGAGCATCTAAAACTATAATAATGAAAGAACAAAAAAATAGCACTACTTCTACTCTTTTTGCAATTTCATTTATCATTTCAATATCTATTTTATTATTTATTGGCAGCTTGTGCTACAAGCAAATAAAATTACAGCACGAAACCCAAAATTTGACAACACGTGCGTTTAAGGTACAAATTTTATTAGAGCAATTATTTTCATTAGCTAAAGATGCTGAAACCGGACAGCGTGGTTATATTATTACAAAAAATACTGCTTTTTTAGAACCGTATAATCAATCGCGCTATAAAATTGATAGTATTTATAGTGATCTGTATCTCTTGACGAAAGACAATGCAGTACAACAACAAAATTTAGATTCATTAAATGTACTAATTAATCTGCGTTTTGATTTATTAAAGAAAAGAATCGCAGAATCTGGTATTACTGCTAAAAATACTGACTCTATATATGAAAAAATGTGGATTGGAAAGAATGTTATGAATTTGCTTCGTATTCATTTGAATAAAATGATTTCTATAGAAACAGATTTATTACAGCAAAATCAAAAAATAATCAAAACTGCTTTGTCTTTAACGCCAATGTTTTTTGTGGGTTTATTTGCTTTTTCAATCTTGCTGTTTTTTGCCAGTTTTTATAAAACAAACAAAAGTTTAAAAAATCTAAAACAAGTAAACGACAGATTAGCAGAAACTAAAATTGAGTTAGAAGAAAAAAATAAAGAACTTACCTTTCAAAGTGAAGAAAAAGAAAAAAGATCTAAAGAATTAATTATTGCAAATAAAGAACTGGCTTTTCAAAATGAAGAAAAAGAAAAAAAGGCTAAAGAACTAATTATTGCAAATAAAGAACTTGCCTTTCAAAATAAAGAAAAAGAAAAAAGAGCTGAAGAACTATTGGTTATAAACAAAGAACTTTCAGCATTTACTTATATAGCTAGCCATGATTTACAAGAACCGCTTAGAAAAACACAATTATTTATTTCCAGAATTTTTGATAATGCAGAACAAACATTATCAGAAAAAAATATGGATTATTTTAAAAAAATACAAGCATCTGCCAGCAGAATGCAGATTTTAATAAATGATATATTAGACTATTCAAGAGTAACGGAAAAAACAGAGAAAACAGAGAAATTAAAAAACGTAGATTTGAATAGTATTGTACAAAATGTAGTACAAGAGCTGACGCTTGCAGAAAGTATTGAAGAAACAAACACCACTATAAATTTTGGCAAATTGCCTGAAATAGAAGGCATTCCATTTCAATTAAACCAACTCTTTACCAATCTTATCAATAATTCTATAAAATACCTTATGTCTGACAGACCACCTATTATCGATATTCAATCAACTGTTGTACTTGGAAAAGACATAGCAAATATCAAAGCAGATGCAACAAAAAAATACTATAAAATTACAGTTGCTGATAATGGTATGGGTTTTGAACAAAAATATGCTGAACGGATTTTCACGCTGTTTCAACGCTTGCATGATAAGCAAGCGTTTTCTGGTACAGGCATTGGCTTAACCATTTGCAAAAGAATTGCAGAAAACCACAATGGATTTATTACTGCAACAGGCGTGCCTGATAAAGGTGCTACTTTTGCCATTTATTTTCCTACATCTTAATACTATTGAAACCTGCTGTGCGGTTTAATAGACCTCTTGCAAAATTCAGATTATATAGTTTATCTGTCATTTTATATAAAAGTGTACGTCATTGCGAATGCATTGTAAGTAGTTTAGTTTTCAAAAATGGTTAATGCATGAAGCAATCTGTTCAATAAATTCAACAGATTGCTTCATTTGTATGCTCATGCTTCGCAGACAAATTCGCAATGACGTGTAGCATTGAATTTCGCAAACGGTTTCATTTAACCACAATGCATTATTAAAATACAAAACATGCCAAATGGTAATTGTGTAATGTATTACGAAAATTGTGTAACATTTGCGTTTGCAATAGTATTAATCTTGTAATTACAAGTTCAAAGCCTGCTTTTTTCAGACAAACAAAAGTTGAGAATATATCCAACTAAAAGATAGATTTCTTTGGATTATTTAAAATGTTAGAGTTATGCAATTACAAAATATAAGAACCTCGCCCTATCTTTTTTATATAACATTTATAATAGCCATTCTGTTATTATTTACGGTTACGCCAACGCTTTCTATTATACTATTGATTTCATTTCTAGCCACATTTTTTTGTGGTTTTTATAAGATAGCAATAGATGCTACACAGCTAAAAGATTTAAATACCAACTTATTATCTATTAAAGAAGAACTAGAAAAGAAAAACCAAGAAGTTATTATACATAATAATGAGAAAGAAAAAAACACCGAAGAACTAATTACTGCAAAAAATATAGCTAATGATTTTACAAGAAAAATTCAATATGCACGTAGTTTAATTGAAGCAAGCTTAGATCCGTTAGTTACTATAAATGCTGATGGAAAGATAACAGATGTTAATGAGGCATTGGTAATTATTACAGGTATTTCCAGGGCAAAATTAATTGGCACCAATTTTTCTAATTATTTTACTGAGCCAGAAAAAGCGCAAGAAGGCTACCGAATAGCTTTCGAAAAAGGATATGTTTCAGATTATGCATTAACTATAAAACATGAAAACAGAAAATTAACGGATGTACTCTACAATGCATCTGTTTATAAAGATGATGATGGAAATGTTTTGGGTGTTTTTGCTGCAGCACGCGATGTTACCGAACAAAAAAAAGTAGCCTTATTAAGTATTGATAATAAAGAATTAGCTTTCCAGAATGAAGAAAAAGGAAGACGAGCTGCTGAATTAATTATTGCGAATAAAGAACTGGATTTTCAGAATGATGAAAAACAAAAACGTGCTGATGAGTTAACGATTGCGAATAAAGAATTAGCTTTTCAAAATGATGAAAAACAAAAACGTGCTGATGAATTAGACATTGCAAATAAAGAATTGGTTTTCCAAGATGCCGAAAAACAAAAACGTGCTGATGAATTAGACATTGCAAATAAGGAATTGGCTTTTCAAAATGAAGAAAAAGAAAAAAGAGCAATTGAGTTAACGATTGCAAATAAAGAACTTTCTTCTTTTACTTACATTGCGAGTCACGATTTACAAGAACCACTACGAAAAACGCAGTTATTTATTTCCAGAATTTTAGATGACAAAGAACAAGTCTTTACAGAAAAAAATATGGATTATTTTAAAAGAATGCAGGTATCTTCTAAAAGAATGCAAATGCTGATAAATGATTTATTGGCTTATTCTAAAGTAAATGAACCTGATAAAGAATTAATAAAAATTGACTTAAATGACGTTATTGATAATTTATTAGAAGAGCTAACATTAGTACAAACGATAGAGGAAACCAACACAACAATAAATTACGATTCATTACCAAAAATAAAAGGCATTATATTTCAGTTAGAACAATTGTTTACCAATTTGATTACGAATGCAATAAAATATAGTGAACCAACTCGTGCGCCAATTATAACCATAAAATCAGTTATTGTAAAAGGCAGTGAAATTATTAATGAAAAAGCAAATCCAACTAAAAAATACTATAAGATTACTGTTTCTGATAATGGCATTGGTTTTGAACCAGAATATGCAGAAAAGATTTTTATATTATTTCAACGTTTGCACGATAAGCAAACCTATTCTGGTACTGGTATTGGCTTAACCATTTGTAAAAAAATAGCAGAAAATCATAATGGATTTATAACGGCAACTAGTGTTCCTGGTCAAGGTTCTACATTCGCTGTTTATTTTCCTGTGGCTTAATAATGCTGTAACAATCAGCATATTTTGTAATCTTTTTTAAAAATTTTACAACGGTATGTTTTAATAAATAGTTCAACTTTATAGCACACACAATTGCTATGATTTTACAAAAAATCAAAAAGATATATTATGTTTTAAAACTTGCCTGTATCTCTTTTATAGATGACGATGTAATTAGACTGTGCGCATCTTTGTCATTTTATACTCTATTTTCGCTTCCAGCTTTGCTTATGGTATTGATTGCATTGAGTGGTATTTTTTTTGGAACAGATGCCGTACAAGGTCAATTATTTTTTGAAATCCAATCGCTGGTTGGCAAACAAGTAGCCATTCAAATTCAGGAAATTGTAAAAAATATAAAATTGTATAATAACAACGGAATCATAGCATTTATTGGTAGTGTTGTGTTTTTCTTTGGTGCGTCTGGTGTTTTTTCAGAAATCCAAAGTGGCATTCATCTGATTTGGAAAATAGAACCTACACATAAAAGTGGCGTTAAAAACTTTTTGCAAATGAAATTATTGTCATTCGCTATGATTGGCAGTGTTTCCTTTTTACTTACCGTGTGTTTAGTTATAAATACAGTATTAGACATGGTAAACAAACGCGTAGGTCTATTATTTAAGAACACCACCGTTTCTTTAATTCATACCATTAATACAGTTGTTGTTTTGGTCGTAATTACCATTGTATTTATATTGATTTTTAAAACATTGCACGATAAAAAGATGAAATGGAAATATGTTTTTACAGCAGCACTCAGCACAACTGTTTTATTTATGTTAGGAAAATATTTGATAGGTATTTATTTAGGAAACTCTTTAATAATAGGCATCTACGGTGCAGCAGGCACACTTATTATGTTGTTGATTTGGGTTTATTATTCTGCAGCTGTTTTATATTTTGGTGCAGAAATTGCAAAAGCATATGCTTGTAGTAATAATGAATCTCATATAGAAATACGAGAACAGATTGTAGAAAAGAATATTAGCTAAGTCTTTATAAGAAGGTTAAACTAAGAAGTTTAGTTCTAAAATGAACAGCATTTTTCTCTCTTACTTTTTGATGCCAAAAAGTAAGCAAAAAGCATTTGCGAAAAGCAAGGCAATTTTTAATCTTATTTCCTGCGGAAAAGATTAAAACCGAAGCTAAAATCAAAAAGCAAACGCTAAAACTATTCTTTTTTTGATTGTACTTCTATTGCTGTGCTTTTCACAAACCTAACTCTTTACCGGTTCGATAATTTGCATTTGTTAGTTCGTATTTGTTTTCTGAATCTTATGCTGTTATAATTAAAACTAAACTATAAAATCAAATCGAACAAAAAGTTAGCTGACTATAATCTTATAACATTTGAAAAAAATAGTGTAACGCATAATCATGAGAATAAATTGAAATTTGACTAACTTATTTATCATTAATATTAAATAGTTATGACTACCAGGAATCAAATTATGTCAATTTCATTCGGTACATTTTTTGTACTCAGTATTCTCTTAGAAATGGTTGCATGTAATCAAATAAATGCAACTTCTAAGCATGACAAAGATATTGCAGAAGTACATAATGAATCTCGTTTTGATAACGATACAACGAAAGCAAATGATGCAAATTTTTTAGTAGAAAGTGCCTGGATAAATATTCATGAAATTGCATTAGGTCAATTAGGAACAGATAAGTCAAAAACGCCTGAAATATTAGTGTTGTCAAAAATGCTAACAGAAGAACATGTGATAGCATCAGAAAAACTAAAAAATATGGCTGACAAGAAAAACATCAGCCTACCTGTGTCAGCAGAAAAAGATCAAGATGCAGGCATTAGTAAATTAATAAAAGCAAAAAATAGCATTTTCGATAAAACATATATTGATGTTGTCATTCAATATCACGAAGAAGCAATTGACGCGTTTGTAGCTGAAGACACGATATCCAGTGACATTGAAATAAAAAATTATATAGCAACTGTGTTGCCAACACTAAAGAAACATTTAGAACAGGCAAAACAGATTCAAAAGTCATTTTAATAATCAACCGAAAGGTTTTTATATATTGAAATAAATTTTATAGGCAATGATGTAGAAATGATTTTGTATTAATAAAGTTCGATGCTGATAAGCAAGTAATAATTTACATAGCTTTCAAATACAAAAGGGTTTTTATGTTTCTTACGTGTAATTATTTTCTAAACACATCAATCGATAGTGTACAAAATTAAATTTACATTGTTGTCTTCTTTTTTAGTTTGCCAACAAAATCTAAAGAAGTATGAATACATTAAAAAACGAACATCCTTTATACGTTAAAACAGCCTATTTCATGATAGCTGTAATTGGCACAGGTTATATTTTATATATTGGCTCAAGCGTAATTCTACCCATTCTATTTTCTGCGCTATTTGCTATTCTTTTAAATCCTATTGTCAATTTTCTATGCCGCAAACGCCTACCGCGAGTACTCGCCATACTGCTGGTTATTTTCATTTCCATGTTGCTGATAGGCGGATTAGTTTTTTTTATAATTACACAAGTATCTTTATTTAGCAATATGCTTCCGGAATTTAAAATTCAATTAAATACTTTTTTGCATCAAACTATTCAGTGGATTTCTGAATACTTTAATATTTCAGTTATTAAACTACAAGCATCGTTAAACAAGTCATTAGATGAAGGTGTTAGTAATGCAACTAAAATTATCGGACAAACCATTATGAGCATATCAAGTGCCTTGATTATTATTTTTATAATTCCTGTGTACATATTCATGTTGTTATATTATAAACCATTGCTGTTAGAGTTTATCAACAAACTATGTACTAAAGAAAAACATGAAAACATTGAAGGCATTTTGACAGATTCAAAATCAATGGTACAAAGTTATTTAATGGGTTTGATGATAGAATCATTAATAGTATCGACACTCAACACTATTGGCTTATTAATTATTGGTGTTGAATTTGCAATGCTTTTAGGCATTGTAAGCGGTCTGTTAAACATCATACCTTATATTGGCGGTGTAGTTGCTGTATTGCTGCCAATGGTAGTTGCATTAGCAACACAATCAGCCAGTGCAGCAGGTTGGGTTTTGTTGCTTTATGTAGTAGTACAGTTTTTCGACAATTATTATATTATGCCTTATGTAGTAGCCTCTAAAGTAAAAATAAATGCACTAGCTTCAATTGTTGCTGTATTAAGTGGTGCTGCCATTTGGGGTGTTCCTGGCATGTTTCTATCTATTCCATTAATTGCTATTATTAAAGTAATTCTTGATCGTGTAGATAGGTTGAAACCATACGGTTTTTTATTAGGTGATACAATACCTACTATACAAAATAATTTCTTTAAAAAATTAAATCGCTTAAAATCTAAATAATTATGGAAACGATAGAGCATCAATTGAACGATGAAATTATGAGATTGACTGAGCAAATAAAACTGCGGTTTCCTGAAGTGTATAGAAACTTAAATGAAATGCCAATAACGATTCCGAACACGGCAACTCCTGAAGTAAAAACAAAGCAGTTAGAAGATTATATACAATCGTTGAAAGCGTTAATAAAGACGCATACTTTAAAATAATTCAAATTCTGTAATACAATATTAAAATTCTGTAACGTGTTTAGATGATAGTGTAAATATATTTGCAGTAATCAAACAAATTATGTGCTCTTTAAATAAAATTTTATGAAAAAGAAAATTATTATTACACTATTTGCCGTTGTAACATTTAGTGTAAATGCCGTATATGCACAATTAAGTAAAATTCCGATAGAGGTAACAAATAACTTTTCAACAAAATTTCCGAATGCTACAAACGCAGAATGGCATGACGAATTAATTGATTTCAAAGTAACGTTTGATGAAAATGAAAAAAAATACAGAGTTAAATTTGCAAACAATGGTGATTGGAAAATCACAGAACGCATCATTATAAAAGATTATTTGCCAACGTCCGTAACAAAAGGCTTTATAAGAGGTGAATATGCAAAATGGGAAATCAAAGAAGTAACCATCGTAGGAACACCTGGAAATAAAGCTCAGTATAAAATAACTGTTGCTAAAAAAAATCTTAACAAAAAAGATTTATTATTTAACGTAGATGGAAAATTAGTAAAAGATAATCTCACTTTCTAAGACCTGGTTCTTTTAACTTAAAATAAATGCGTTCTAAAATAGAGCGCATTTATTTTTCAGATCTAACAAGTTTTTTTTAAAGATGAAGAGTTTCATTTTCTTATGTAAGTATGCGATCATATTTTACATTCAACTAACCGTATTATACAAGCACACAACGTTTATTGCTCTGCATCAAAGATACTTCCAGACAATAAATACAATAACGAAATTTATAAAAGAAAAAAAGCTGTCTCAAATAATTGAGACAGCGATCGCTTCTGTTCTAAACTTTAGAATCCTCTAAAATTTAAAGAATAGTACATAATGCTGAAGGTTTTGATGTGTTCTGCCAGAAAGATTGGCGGTCTTTACAAGCTTTCTGTGCATCAATTAAACTCGTGTTAGGATAATTTGTTGTTTCAAATTGTACACTTGTTGATGAGTCTTTACAATCACAAACATAGTCTTTTCTACAAGATGACATGCCTAATAATACTACAGCTACTGCTGTTGATAAAAATAATCTTTTCATACTGTTTTGTTTTAAAAGTGATTAATTAATTTGATAGTACAAAGATGCACGAATCTACATACTGAACCGTTACACAACTTTTTGAAAGTCTTACATGATTTGAGGAGAACATACAAGTGTATATTAAGACACGTTTTTATTATTAGCATATTTTATCATTGCTGAAGAATATGCACTAGGCAGATGCTGGATTAGCTTTACAGGTTGGGTTGCGGTAGTATTATAAAAAGAAATTGCATGCTGATTCTCAACAAATAAAAGCCCTGAATAAATTCAGGACCTAACCAACAATTGTATTAAAACAGTATATCGTATCTATGGCCAGTTGTCTGAAAAGCTATACCATATTTACATTTAATTGTTTGTTCGATAGAGTCGGATATTTTTAATATTGATGATAAAATTAGTTTAAATATCTTCTTAATTTCCATGCAATAGTTTCATGCTGTTGCATTAAACCAGTAATAAAGTCAGTTGTTACTGCATCTAAGCCTTCTTTTTCTTCATTATCTACGTGCTTGCGAATTTCTGTTATAATCTGTTCGTGATCACTTAACAATTCAACAATCATGTTTTTTTGAGATGGATATTTTCCAGGCGATTCTTTTAAGGTTGCATTTTTAGCAAACTCTTCCAGCGTACCAATTGTTTGGCTACCTAATTTATTAATACGTTCTGCTACTTCATCAATGATTGCTTCTAATTCTTTATAATGATTTTCAAAAAGCAAATGTAATTCCATAAAACTATTGCCAGTAATATTCCAGTGAAATTTTCTTGTTTTTACATACAATAGCATTTCGTTTGATAAAAGAACACTAAGTGTTTTACAGGTTTTCTGCAAATCTTTTTCTTTAATTCCGATATTTGGTTTCATATGTATTATTTATAGTTAATCAATATTAGTTCTCTCTTGTATTCAAACCTGTTGACGTTCCTTTTTGTAATTATTAGTTGTTTCATTTTAATCTCAAAATAGAATTTTTTGTTTTTAGTAATTCTTTGTTTTTCTATAAATACCAAGAGAACTCGAATTAAAACGATAGAAAATGAAAGAACGAGCACAAGCAGAAGTGTAAGTATATACATAAATCTTTTCTTGGATAATAAAATTAACTATGTTCTTATCTACTCGCTTCCAGCGAAAGTTGTTTTTGTTTATACTGAAGAATAGTTCTAAAAAAATACAATGCAACATCTTTAAATAAATTGCCGTTTTTAGCTACAAATCCTGAAATAACAATTTGCAATAATGTTTCAATACCTACTGCTAATGGTGTTCTGCTTTTTACCAAATAGGTTTGAATAATTTTTTTAGTTATATAACCAATTGCCAGTGCTACTGCAGCTTTCAGCATATCTTTTTTTAACTCATCAGCATCGCTAATTTCTGATATTGCACTCTTTAATAAGTTTACAGGCTTCAGCATTTCATATGATTCATCAAAATGTTTTTGTGCTGCAATTTTTGCTATCGATTGTCGCTGCTCTAAGTGCAAAATGGCATTTTGTAAATCTTCTTGTGTTTGAATTGTTGTCATCTTTATCAATCTAATGCTTGTGAAATAATTAAATTACTAAATGGTTTTCTCATCCAGTTGTGCAAGAAAAAATAAACCAGCAATACCAATACCAAGTAAACTGCTGATAAAATAAAAAAGCCATAGTACGGTTTACCTAATAATTCGCTCAACCAAATTGCCAAACCAATGCTCATAATTACTAAGAATAGTATCGACGCAATTAATAAACACAGGCGTGCTACTAAAATGCTTAATACATTGGTGGTTGCTTTTAATCCTTTTAGTTTAGTCAATTCAAAAGTAGTTTTACTATACAATTGAGTGCTATCTAAAAATGCTTCTAACGAACTTTTTTGTGATGTTTCCATACTATGACTTTTTTGAATAAATGATTGTCATTAACTGACAGTTTTAGTAAACTCGTTTTTAACGTGATCTTTTTTAGCATACAATTCTCCATCCATTTTGGATTTTCCGCTTGCAACCAAATTGTTCATCTCATCTTTAAACATGTCTACTTCACTGCCTAAAGAGTCAACTACGCCATTAAACTGGCTTTTTAAATTACCTGCGTAATCTTCGCCTTTTTTCATAATTTTTTTTCTGGTGTTTGTACCGCTATCCGGTGCAAACAAAATGCCTAAGGTAGCACCGGCTGCAACGCCTGCGAGCACACCTAACAAAATCTTTCCGTTGTCCATGTTGTTTATTTTAATTGTGAATAATGATTTTAAATGATTGATTTGCCTTGAATAATTCTTAGGATA
This sequence comes from Sphingobacteriales bacterium, assembly GCA_031414515.1. Classification (GTDB taxonomy): domain Bacteria; phylum Bacteroidota; class Bacteroidia; order Chitinophagales; family JADIYW01; genus JADJSS01. The sequence goes on from JANNVS010000436.1 coordinate 12,610, forward strand.
ATTGCTATCAATGCTATCACTAATAAGATATGGATGAGTCCACCTGCGTGAAATCCCAAGAACCCGACTGCCCATCCAATAATTAGTATTACTGCGATGATGTATAATAAATTGCTCATAATAATGTATTTAGTTTGTTTTAAAAATTTATTTTTCGTCTAATTCTTTCAATGCTTTTTCCAAATCGTCTAACTCTTTTTGGATGTCAGCTTTTAATTGAGCTAAATTGATGCTGGTATCTTCTTCTTTATACTCCATTATTTTAGCACGCAATGCTGTGTTTCTGTCTTGCAGTTCATTAATACGTTTTTCTCTTAGCTTGTCTAAATTTGGAGTATTGGATGCTTTGATTCTTTCTTTTAATGTTTTAATTCTTTCCTGATTGTTTTCAATGGAAGCGTTAGCACTTTCTTTATACGATTTCCAATCGGATGATGTAGTTGTTTCCACATTAATTTCACTGATTGCTTCACTGGCTTCTTCAATTGCCTTTTCTTCCTTAGATTGACATGCAACAAAAACTGATGTTGATAATAAGAAGATAAGTGCGCCTAGATAAAGTGTTTGGTTAACTTGATTATACATGATTTTTGATTTTAAAAAGTGATTAATAAAAAATTATGATGATTACTAAATTTCACCTATCAATTTGTGAATTTCTTCTTTTGATTTTCCTAATTTGATTTGAAGTCTACCTACCAATTCATCTTTTTTGCCTTCTGCAAAAAGATGAATTGGTAGGTAGACTTCAAATCAAATTAGGAAAATCAAAAGAAGAAATTCACAAATTGATAGGTGAAATTTAGTAATCATCATAATTTTTTATTAATCACTTTTTAAA
>JANNVS010000437.1:0-3063 GCA_031414515.1 Sphingobacteriales bacterium
GTTCTTGCATGAATTTCATTAATGATAAATTCGTTGCCTTCTGTTTTCTCTAAAGTCACGTAATCGCCAACCGAAATTGGGTTTGTGGTATCCAATTCTTCTAATTTGAATTTGCCTTTTAGTCGTGCCATTATAATTTTATCATCTAATAAAACCTGATACCACGAACCTGTTGTTTGTATAATTCTGCCTTTCATAACCCTAAATCCCTAAAGGGACTTTGCCTTATTTTTAATTTGAACCTAAATTTATTCGTACATAAATTCCCCTTTAGGGGTTAGGGGTTTTATTTTTTAATTGATTTAATTTCATCTAGAAAATTCACATCATTTTCAATAGCTGTTCCAATTACAACAATATCTGCGCCTGCATTGAATGCGGTTTCGATTTGTGTTGCGCTGCGAATGCCACCGCCAACAATTAATGGAATGCTAATTATTTTTTTCACTGCTTTTATTGTTTCTTTTGACACCACATTTTGCGCACCACTGCCTGCTTCTAAATAAATAGTTTTTAAACCAAGTTGTTCGCCTGCTAATGCTGTGCATGCAGCAATTTCTGGTTTATTGGCTGGAATTGGTTGCGTATTGGAAATATAAGAAACAGTGGTTGGCGAACCACTTTCTATCAACATATAACCAGTAGAAATAATGTGCAATTTGCTTTGTTTTAATAAAGGTGCAGCTTGTACATGATTGCCAATTAATAAATCTGCATTTCTTCCTGAAATTAAACTCAACAATAAAATACCATCTGCTTTATTGCAAATTTGAGCTGGGTTTCCAGGAAACAAATACACCTTTTTCTTAGTGTTTTTTTTAATGAAAACAACGGTTTCTTCTAAGTTATTGTTTAGCAATAGACTTCCACCTACTAAAAAAAAATCAATATTGGCTTTGTTTGCAGCAGCAATTAATTTTTGCAATTTTTTTGCATCTGTTTTGTCTGGATCAATTAATACAGCAATTTGTTTTTTATTGGAATCTAACTTCATGTAATGTAAAAGTAATAAGTTATTTGTTATTAGTGATTAGTAAAACGCAACAAATTGTATTTAAAATAAATTCTAATACATTTAACAATGCAATGAACTATGAATGCTTACCTTTGTTTATTAAATAAAAAAGTGTGAAAAATAAACTCTTATTAAGTCTTTTGTATGAATTATTGTGGTTTGTCTTCGCTGCAGTTGCTGCCTATCTGTTGATATTGCCAGTTAAAAATGAAATCAGTCAACAATTTTTTATCTATTTGTTGTGGTCGTTGTTTTTAGTGTTTACGTATTTTCGATTTACAGCGTTTATGATGCGCTCTATTATACTTGAAAATGTTTGGACAAAAATTATGCTTTTTATAGCTAATATTCCATTGTTTTTTTTTGTAATTGATCAATATTATTCCTTTGGAAGAGTATACGATGAGTACAATTTTACACTGGCTGATACGACCTTTCAGCACATAAAATCAGGAGCAGATTTAAAGGATTTATTGTATGTAAAAAAGCTAGTTACTTTTTCTGGTATTTCATCAGTAACACTTATTGTTTTTATGGAAGCACGCATTGTCTACGCCATATTTAAATTGAGACAACTGGACAGTTATTTATTCAAAAAAAAATAAATAATGCTTAGTAAACAATTAATTCCACTTGTTTGAAATTTTTCCGAATATAATTTTGAATAATTTTTTTATGCTCTAAAATTTCTTTTGGAAATTGAATAGTGTTTTTCAATTCTTCAGTATGATTAATATAAGCTGGTTCAAAGAAACCAAACCCTTTGAATTCTCCATTTTCAATCTGAACGGCTGAACGTTCGGTGCCACCACGACCAACATCAATAATAAAAAAATTATTGTGCGGATAGACAAACTTTGACAAAACGTCCTGCATTCGTTTATTGTATTGAATGGCATTGTCAATCCTTTTAAAAGTAGGCTCTAAATGAAAACTGGTTAAAATGGTATGCATCATTTTTTCAGCCTTAAACTTAGATGAAAATTTTAATAATGGATTTTCTGCTTCATCCAAAATTTTCACCAAAATTTTTTGAAACCCATTTTGGTCAGTCTCTGCAAACAAACCATATTTATAAAATGAATTGGCAACAGGTCTGTTAAATTTAGGTGACAATTTCTTTATTTCAGAAGTCTCAATTAAAGAAGCAATCAATTCATTTCCTGTTAATTCAAAACTAATGTCATGTGTTTCTTGATGAAGTTGTTGTTTGTATTTTTCGGTTGGTTTTTTTGAAAAAAAAGTGAAAATATGTTCACGTATATTTTTTGTTTTATCCAAATAAATAACAGCTCCACTTTCGTCGTGCAAATAAAAAACACCAACTTCTTCCGGCAAAATTTCTATAACTTTTGGATTGAGTTTATTAGGTAAATGAATCTTGTTAATATCATCATCCAGATATTCTTTTATAAGGTTTTTCGTATCGTGTTCAATTAATTTTTCAAGTAGAAGTGCTGTAGCAGCTGCATCACCAAAAGCACGATGCCTGTTGTCCACTATAATTTCTAAATCTCTACAAATATTTCCTAAGCTGTGTGATTTAAATTGCGGGAAAATTTTACGACTTAGTTGAACAGTACATATATTTTTTTTAGTGAATGGAATATTTAATCGTCTGAATTCACTTTTAATAAAATTATAATCGAAACGTGCGTTGTGTGCAACAATTATTTTGCCTTCTACTAATTCTAAGATGGTATCGGCAACTTCTGCAAACTTGGGTGCATTTTTTACCATCGAATTGGTGATGCCTGTAAACGTGGAAATAAATCCACTAATTTCTTTTTCCGGATTTATCAGCGTAGTATACTCGCCAATTTTTTGTTTGCCATCATGTAAAACAATACCAATCTCGATGATTCTTTCTAAGTTAGGATTGCCTCCTGTTGTTTCTAAATCTATTACTGCAAACATACCTTTTTGTCATTCTGAACGAAGTGAAGAACCTTGTTTCTTTTATACCGCTTCAATTTTATTTTTTACTATTTATCTCAAATCCAATTCTGTATTATATCCTCTATTTGTAAACTCATGTGCCATTACCC
>JANNVS010000438.1:0-2540 GCA_031414515.1 Sphingobacteriales bacterium
AGCCAAAAATAAGTATTAATTATGATTGTTTAATGTGGAAAATATGAATTGTTGTTGCATATACTATTGAAGAATTATCTTTACCTTTATAAGCTAATTCTAATTTAAACTAATCAAATTCAATACCAACTTTTATGATACAACGCTTAGTATATATATTTCTGTGTATCAGTTTACCACTTTTTACATTAGCAAATGGTAAATTACAACAAGATTCCACAGAAATAAAAGGAATGGTGGCAGATAAGTCAGCCTCAGATTCTTTAATTGATGATAAGTTAGATGATAATATTCCTACCGTTACATTGGAAGATGTAGAAGCAAATGAAGAAGGTGGGTCAGATCAAGGTATTTCACCGGTATTAAATGCTGGTAGAGATGCTTTTATGAATGCTGCTTCTTTTAATTTTAGTATTGCTCGTTTTAGAATCAGAGGATTCGATAATGATTATTTTGATACTTATATGAATGGTATTCCAACAGAGTATATTGATAATGGATTTGGTGCATTTAATTTATGGGCAAACTTGAATGATGTAACAAGAAATAGAGACAATTCACTTGGATTGCGTCCTTCTACCTTAGCGTTTGGTTCTATTGGTGCTATCTATTCTATTGATTCAAGAGCATCCAGACAACGCAAGCAATTAAATGTAACTATTGGTACTTCTAACAGAACTTATGATTTACGTAGCGGTATTACTTGGGGCTCTGGTATTACAAAAAAGGGTTGGAGTGTTTGTGTTTCTTTATTTGGTAGATGGGCAAAAAGCGGATATGTAATGGGAACATCTATGCAAAGTGTTTCTTATTTCGCATCTGTAGAAAAAATGTTTAAAAAACAATCATTGGCATTAACCATTTTTGGAGCACCTACCAAACAAGGAAGATCTGCTTCCACGATACAGGAAGCATATGACATAGCTGGCTCTAACTATTACAATTCAGCTTGGGGTTATCAAAATGGCAAAGTACGTAATTCAAGAGTAGAATATCGCCATCAACCTACTATGATTTTGACTCATGAATGGAAAGGAAAAGAGAATATGAATTTATTAACGGCAGCAGGCTACTCATTTGGCGAAAGAAGTTTATCAAGCATTGACAGAAATACAAATGTGGAAGATCCAAGGCCAGATTATTACAAAAATTTGCCAAGCTATTTCAGCGATTCTGGTGATGTAAGAAAAGAATTATTATACAATGAACTTATCAATAATCCTGATAAACTCCAGTTAGACTGGAATAGATTGTATGAAGTAAATAACAACGCAGATCCTATTACTGTAACCAATGCAAATGGTGTGGCTGGAAATAATGTGACTGGAAAAAATGCTGTATATATTGTTGGTGATCAAACTCAGTTTTATCACAGATTTAATTTTAATACAGTTTATAATGCAAGTGTTAAAAATATTGACCTTACTGCTGGTTTAACGTACCAGTATCAAAAAGTAAATAATTACAAAAGAGTAAAAGATTTATTAGGTGGAGACTTTTATCTCGACCAAAACTCATTTACTGATGACTCTTTAAATACTAATGTAGAGGTTACTTATAGTGATTTGAATCAACCGAATCATGTAGTAAAAGAAGGAGATAAGTATGGCTATAATTATGCATCGGTAGTACATAAAACTTCTGTTTGGGGACAAATTAATCAACACTTTAAACATATTGATTGGTTTACTGCTGTTGAATTTGCAAATACTTCACAATATAGAGATGGTTATTATAAAAATGGTTTAACTCCAAATGAATCAGAAGGGAAATCAAAAGTATATGTGTACAACAATTATGCAGTTAAAGCAGGTATTACTTACAAAATTACAGGACGACATTATGTGTATGCAAATGGTTCTTATCAAACACGTGCACCATTTTGGGATAATTTATTCATTTCTCCACGCGTTAGAAATTTAGCAAATGGCGTTGAAAGTGAAAAAATTGGAAACTTTGAAGGTGGTTATATTTGGAGTTCACCAAAAATAAAATTAAGAGCAACTGGTTTCTTTGCTGATTTTAAAGACGGAGCCAATGTGTTAGTTTATTTTGATGATGATTTCTTTGGTTTAGCAAGTTATACCTTAACTAATATTGATAGAAGACACTATGGTGGTGAATTAGGCTTGACAGCAGAATTGTATAAAGGTTTAAGTTTAAGTTTAGCAGCAACAGTTGGAAAATACTACTACACTAGCCGACAAATAGGAACACTTACAATTGATAATTTACCAAATGTAAAAGAGGTAGAAACTATTTACAGCAAAAACTTTTATGTTCCTAATGTTCCACAACAAGCCTATAATTTGGGATTGTTTTATCGTTCTAAAAAATTCTGGTATGTAGGTGCTAGTGTAAACTTCTTCGATAGGTTTTACACAGAATTTGCACCAACACATAGAACTGTTCGTGCAACCGATCAGGTACCTTATCAATCTGAGCAATGGAATAGTATTGTTAAACAAGAACGTTATAATAAAAAAGGACAATGGACAGTAGATTTAAGTGGTGGATATTCTTGGCGTTTAAAATCTACT
>JANNVS010000439.1:0-3832 GCA_031414515.1 Sphingobacteriales bacterium
GTTGCTTTCCCAAATAATGGCTGGTTTGTCAGGTTGAGTTTCAACGTATCTATCTAAACAATTTTCTGTGATGTTTAATTTACCATTTATGAACCATTCTACTTTTGGTTCAGTAAAATTCCATTCCAGTACTTTATTCCATTTTTGTTTCCATTGAAAGGATTCAGCGATTTCACTCCAGAAGAGTTCAGGATTTTCTACACTTTTTTTGTAGGTTTCTTCATATTGAGAGAAAGAAGTTATTTTATGTGACATGTATTCTATTTACATAAAAATACAAAACAATTTTATCAAATAGAAATGAGTAAATTAAAAATTAAGTTATTATAGATTAAAAAAACAACTGAAATAGAGTATTTTTATGTGAAATAAATCATGTAATAATAAAATTCTTTTTAATAGATTTTTAATATAATATAGAATGTAAAATTGGAAGATTGTGATGAAATGTATTATTCTTTATGAACAATTTACCATATTAAACTTTAAGAAAAAAAGTGAATAACAAAGAAAAATATCAGCAATATTGTATAGATAATAAAACCATTATTCCAATCTTTCTACAACCATTTTGGTTAGATGCTGTCGCTCAAAAATGGGAAGTAGTTTTAGTAGAGAAAGAAGGAAAGGTAATTGGCGCATTACCTTTTTGTATAAAAGGAAAATTTATTACACAACGTATTTATTTACCAACGTTAAGTTTTTATCAAAGCTTTATTATAAACGAGAGCTCAACCAAAACAGAATTCAATAGTATTGTTACAACGTTATATAAACAACTACCTGTAACTATAAAATCTTATTTTAAATTATTTGCAAAGTATTCATTTGTATCTCTAAATAAATATGGATATTTTAGGGAAACTTATCATACTTACATAATAGAACCAGAAAATGCAATATATTCAAATCTTAGTAAAAATCATCAGCGAAACATAGAAAAAGAAATTAAAAGAAGCTATTCTATAAATGAAAGCAAGGATTATAATAAATCATACGAACTATTAATTTCAACGTTTAAGACACAAAAGTATAAATTGCCTATCGAACTAATATCATTTAAAAAACTAGTTAGTATTGTACAAAAGAATAATGCAGGTAGTATTCTTGACTGTATGGATGAAAAAGGAAATCTATTAGCCTCAATATTTTTCTTAAAGGATAACTATAGCTATTATTATTCATTAGGTGGATATGATAGTGCCTTCAAAAATTCTGGTGGAATGACTTGTTTATTATGGCATAGTATACAGCTTGCTAAAAAAGAAAATTTACAATTTAATTTTTGTGGAAGCAATAAAAAAACTATTGAAAATTATTTTAAAGGGTTTGGTGCAGAAAAACAAGCTTTATCAATTTGGAAGAAAGGAATATTATAAAATGGAATTTAATAGATTATTCTGGCTCCAACTTTTTGCAAGTAATTCATTCCTTTTTTATTCATTACCACTCTTTGTGCTACATTCATTCTTTTTATCATATTTTTTATCGTCTTAATATAAATAATAACAGATAATTTTGATTTAAATAAAAAGAAACAACTCCACATTATTAAATGTGTAACTACATAAAACAAAGGTAAATGCTTGTACGCCACTATCATTTTGTTTTCAAACATTCTTGCATAAGTTGTAACACTTGGTTCTCTTCCATTAGGGTTTTGTTTATGCATGACTAAAATATCTTGCGTAAATAGAATAGAATAACCAGCTTTTACGGTTGCGTAACTTAAATCATACTCTTCCATTCCATAGAAAAAATCTTCTTGGTAAAACCCAGTTTCTTCTATTAATACTTTTGGAAAAACATGACCATAACCAAAAAATAAATTGTAAAATATTTCTTGTTTGCCCATAATTAGATTTGAATTTTTTAATGGTGTTTCTGTTTTCCCTGTAAACGGATTTTTACCTAAAAATCCAATAATAGCTAATCTTTCAGCTTCGTATTTTTTATACTTATCTAAAATAAGACCAATGATATTTTGCTGTACAATTTCAGCATCATCATCCATAAATAATAAATACTTTCCTCTTGCTTCGCGAATGCAAAGATTACGACCACCTGCAACTCCTAAGTTTGTTGGATGATTGATGTAATTAATCAGATTCTTTTCTTCCACAGAAAGTGAATTTAAATAATTCTGAAACCCAGTATAAACTTGTGTAGAACCATTATTCAAAACAATAATTTCTTTTGTCCAACCATGAACGTTGTCTAACTGTAATACATTCTTAACGGCTTCGATGGTATCTTCTGCTCGATTAAAACTAATGATAACAAAAGAAAAAACATCATTCATATCTTATATTGTTTTTTATACAACAAGTTGTTTTTTCTTTTTAAAGAATAAAAACAGCAATACACCAATGGTCAAATAGAATAATGCATTTCCTAATACGATAACGTTATTAGTTATTGCATATAGTTTTGGTTTAAATTCAAAAGTAATTTTGTGTTCACCAGCATCTACTTTCATACCACGAAGAATATAATTCACACGAATGTGGTCAGTTTTTTTGCCATCGATATATGAAATCCAATCTTCATTTGGTCGGTAAATAACTTCTGAAAAAACTACAAATTCTTTGTTCGTTGATTTAAATCTGTATTCCAATTTCATTGGATCTTTCGTGTCTGTTTTCACTATATACCGATTCTCATTTTGTATAGATGAATCTGTATTCGGTGAAAACTCTTTTAAATAACTATCAAACTCTTTATTTATAATTACAGTTTGCGCAGGATTAATATCTCGAATTTTCAATATTTCTTCTTCTGGTGAATTCACTTTTTCCAAATTATTTACAAACCACGCATTTCCTAAAGCATATGAATTTTGGATCACGCCATTTGCTTCCGTTGATTGTTTTATGTATTTAGTATTTAACATGTTTAAATAATTTGCTTTGGAAAATCCAACTTTATTGATAAGTTGAAAATCATAGCTTAGTCCATTTTCAATTACATCTTGGTAACGTCGCAATTTTGCTGGACTATAACCTCCAATGGTGCGGTGGAAATATGCAGGATTACCGCTATTAAAAACGTCACCTGTAAAGTCAGCCATACGAGAACCATCTTTATTCTGTTCCAATATAGCAGCATCTGCTGTTGTTTCAGGGAATGAATTTATTTCAATTGCTGCCTTATCCTCAAAATCCGTCTCATTAAGATATCGCTTACTAATCATCCAGAAATCTATAAGAATTAATACAGATAAAGCAATTAAAATTAATGATGGTTTTCTAATTTTATTAATTGCAAAAACGAACAATAATGCCGAAGTTAATACAACAAATAGTAGTGATCGAATTGCATCTGTACGCATTAAAGAAGCTCTATCACTTTTTAAAGCAGTATAAATGTCATTAGCAAAAGTTTGATCGCCAGTCATCTGTGTTAATTGTTCTATAAATTGGTCGTCAGAAGATTTTCCTCCATTTTCTGCTTTAGATTGAAAAGAAAATACACTACCTAAGACAATAAAAAATACCAATAAACCACCAATGATTCCTGTTGAAAATTTTAATGATTTTAATCTACTCTCTTTAGTTGAAGTACTATCATCAAAGAAATTCTTTAATCCTAATACACCAATCATTACCATTAAGATTTGTGTTAATGCTAAGATCATAGTTGGTGCACGAAATTTATTAAACATCGGAACTATATTATATAACAGCCTATAGAATGGTTCAAAGTTTTTACCTAATGCAATTAAAACTGACAATATTATGCTGCCAACTATCCACCATTTAAGATTGCCATTATAAGCAAATAGACCAAAAATAAATAAGAAAACAACAATGACTCCAAGATATATTGGACC
>JANNVS010000440.1:0-8214 GCA_031414515.1 Sphingobacteriales bacterium
TTTGAATATGCATTGTTTCGGGCACCACTTTAATTGGTATCAAAATAGACTTTATGCTGTCTGGTTTTTTATGTAAATCGAAATGATGAATATAGCCTACTATTTTATCTATTGAATCTTCAAAAATTAATATTCGAGAATGATATGTTTCAATTATTATTTTCTTAAGTTGTTCTACAGAATCATTCACATCAATTGCTGTTATTTCCCGCCGAGGTACCATACAATCACGAACACGTAATTTTTTTAAGAATAATACATTTTCAAACAACTCTGTATCGACCTCTTCGTCTTCTTCTCCATCAGTTTGATTATGGTCTTTGATAAATTTTTCTAAGTCGACAGATGAAAATTCGATATCATGTTCGGACACTTTTACACCGACAATTTTAAACAACAAAGAAGACAATCCTGTAATCAACAAAACTCCAGGTGTAAGTATCCAATGAATAATTCTGAATGGAACTGCCATAATTGGCAAGATGGTATCTGCAAATACTTTGAATAATACTTTTGGAATGAACTCACCTAAGAATAGTACAATAGAAGTAGAAATGAGCGTTTGAGTAATTAATACTAGCAATTTTGGATTCTGAAAGTATTGTTCAAAGACTGGGCTTACTATTGGTTCTATTAATGAAGCAGATAAAATACCAAATGAAATCAATGCAATATTGTTTCCTAAAAGTGTGGTGACAATAAATTTTGATGGATTTTTTATGTAGTCGTTTAATATTTTCCCAGATAGTGTGCCACGCTGGTAACTCAGTTCTACCTTTAATTTATTTACGGAAAGGAAGGCAATTTCTATTCCTGAAAAAATAGCAGAAAATAGCAGTGTAAGTAATATTAAAAAAATAGTCGTGGTCATTGCAATGTAAAGATAGCAATGCTGTAGGATTTCGATGTATGAAGTCTCTTATTTTCTTTTATAATATTGTGCAAGCCTGATACTAATCGATAGGATCAAATATAAAAACCAGTCTTTTTTCTGAAAAATAGCTATATTGAACAGTTCTGTTGATTCTCATTACAATGTAATAATAACAAGCAATAACCATCTTAATTATTTTATTTAAATCCCTTTGCTTCATCTACTGCTACAATGCCATTTACTTTACGTATAGTATAATTTGAAAAATCTTCATCTGAATCAAATCCAACTCCATAAATAATATTATCGATTGTTTTTATTTTTATAGGCTTGTCCGTAAAAACTTTTTTATTTCTTATGTTCCATGTTAATTCTTGTGTTTCCATGATTTCATACCTTGAATTTTCCATATGAACATTACCTGAGACTTTGATGAATTGTTCTGCATCATTATTCTCTGCATAATCTGCTTTTAATACCGAAATTAAATTTAGCTGTTCAAAAAACTTTACCAATAATCCGTCTGGAAACTCGAGTTTGTTTTGCGTTTTTGTATATCTTTTTATGGTTTTTCCAGTAACAATTGCTCTTATATATTCACCTTCTTTATAAATAAAATTTACGCTGTCTGCTACTTCTACATCTGCGTCATTTTCATTAAACATAGCTTTAACTTTTGATATGTCATTTTCCTGACAGGAAGTCACAGTTAAAATTAAAGCATAAAGAATAATGATGCTCGATGAACGATTTGAAAATATATTATTAGTAATCTTCATTGTTAGTAAATCGTGATTCCTGATTCATTATTCTATTAAAATTATTTTTTGTAAATCCAGTCTGCAGGATTGAGCTTTGCTGCACCTTTCCATACTTCTAGATGTACTTCTGTAATATTATCTTCATCAGTATATGCAATACCAATAACTTGTTTGGTAGAAATTTTCTGCCCTTTTGCAACACTCAATGAGTTTAATTTTGAATAAACAGTAAAGTATTCACCATGGCTGATGATGACTGCATTTTTAAAAGTTGGATTATTTAAAATGCCAACTACTTTTCCTTCAAAAAGACACCGTACGTTACTGTTCTCATCTGTTCGTATATCAATGCCATTATTTTCCATTTTGATTGTCGTTCCAGGCACTACATAAGGACCAAATACTTTACTGATAAACCCTTTTTCTACAGGCCAAGGCAGCTTGTTTTTATTTCCGTAGAAATTTGAAGAAAGTAGGTCATACTCAGGTGTATTGCCTAATTTTACAGGCACTTCTACTTTTTTATTAACCGTTTCTATATCTGTTTTTGACGGTTCTTTTCCTGCTTCTTTTGCTTTTTTGATTGCCTCTTCTGCAGCTTTCTTTTTGATGGCATCTGCTGCTGCTAACTTTGCAGCCGTTTCTTTTTGTTTTTTCTCTTCTGCTAGTCTAGCCAGTTCAATTTCTTTTTTGATAATAGCCTCAATTTGTGCATCTAATTTAGCTGCTTCTGCTTGTTTTTTGGTGATGTTTGTTTGTAAAGATTTTTCTTTTTGTTTCAAAGTTTGGACAACACCATTCTTTTGAGTTACCGTTTTACTTAATTGTACTTTTTCTTTTACTTGTCCTGATAACAACTGTTCTTTTGTTTTTTTCTTTGCATCAATATTTGCAATTTGACCACTAATGTCAGATTTTTTTTCAATAATTTGTACAGCTTGTTGTTGTCGGAAGGTGGCATATCTTCTCAGATAATTTACTCTTCTTAACGCTTCAGAAAATGAGTTCGCGTTTACTACAAAAAGCAGTTTGTCAGCAAATCTTTGCGATTTATAAATGCGTACAATGGCATCTGCATATTCCGTTTTTAATTTCGAAAGTTGTTTTTCTTTTTGCTTTAATGAATCTACATTTTGATTAATTTTTACCGTGTATAAATTGATTTCTCCTTCTACACTTTTAATTAGTTTTTTTCTAAGTTCTATTTGCTTTGTTAATGCTTGTAAGTCTGCCAGTGTTGCGTCCTTAGATGCTTTTGTTTTAGTTAATACCTTTTGAGTAAATTCAATTTCTTCTAATAATTTTTTCTTTTGAGCTTCCAGTGATGCTTTTTTATCTTGAGCAAAAAGAAGGAAAGAAAAAGAAATAAGAAATATGAATAGCAAATACTTAAAAACAGTATTGATATCCATCCATCTAACAAATGCTCTAATTCCAAAAATGTTATTTTTATTTTTCAATCGTGTAGTTTGGATTTATAGAAAAAGGATATTCTAAGTTTTGTTTTATTTCAATACTTTGAAATTTGCCTATCATTTCAAATGATTCAGTCTCATTTTTCATTCTTAGTTCTCTATCCATAGAAAATGATTTACCTAATTGTACCTGATAATTAGTAAAGGTTGCTTCTATTGACTGTCTATATTTTTTATCTGTCACCAGCAAAGTAGTAGGTTTTTTTGTGCTCTTATCAAAAAATATATTGGTCAGGAAACGAAGGCCGTCAGAATTAATCGTAATGTTCGTTTCATTGTTTGCGTATTTTGCTTTTGTTGTATCTGTAAAAATTAATTGTCCTAATAATAAATTCTCAATATCGGAAAATGTCAAATCCACTAAGGTTTTCTGTTTAATATATGACAAAGGTTTTAAGATATATCTGTTATTTATTTTATCCATAATTTTAATGCTGTCATTCGTTATTAGGACACGCGCTCCTTCGATACCAATAATAGACATTGACAACCAAATTTTCTCTCCTTTTTTCCAACGAATGTTAGTTGTGAAACTTTGGTTTAAACTTGGTGAAGAAACTTTGGTTTTGAGTTTTGCCACAATTTCTTTGAAAGAGAGTTCATTGCTTTTTAATTGTTCTAAAATTATTTGTGCATTCGCGTCTAAAACTGGCAATACTGCTTCAGGTTTTTGTATTGGAGTAATAACTGTTTTAGTTATCGATTTTGTGCGATGACAGCCTTCTAAAATAAACAGTAGAATGAAGATGCAAAGAAGCCGATTCATGAAGTTGGATACATTTTTCATTAGTTAGGATAACAAATTATGATGTGCAGTTTAATTAATTTTGCGGTTTTTTATCTTGCTTTCTAATGCAATTTTATCACCACCTTTTAGTAGAGCTCTTTCCCATTGTTCAATGGCCTTGTCTATCTGACCAAGTTTATATAAAATATCTCCGTAATGTATTAGTAATTCTGGACGTTCTAGAGAATCAGGAAAATCCATTGCTTGTTCCATCCACTCCAAGGCATCTTTATAGTTTTTCATTTTATACATGATCCATGCATAAGTATCTATAAATGCAGAGTTATTTTCAGTTAATAAGTTAGATTTTTTACTCATCCGCTCTGCTTTTTCCAGTTTATCATCTCTTTCAGAAAGATAATACGCATAGTTATTTAAAACGGTTGCATTGTTAGGATCAATCTCTAAAGCTGCTTCGTATGAACTATCTGAGCGTTCATAGTTTTTTAATTCGAATGAAACGTCTCCTAATGAAATTAGCATTTGTAGTTTTAATTGTGGTGTATACAACGAAAGATCTTCTTTATTCATTTTTTGAACAGAGAAGCATTTTAATAAAATTGATGCTGCTTCTTTAAAATTCTTTTTTTGTTGTAATGCAATGGCGTTATAAAAATAGCCGAAAGGGTCATTCGGATATTTTTCAATACCTTTTCGTGACCAAACAATTAAACTTTCATAATCCTCTAACTCCACATTAAGAATATATAATTGTATCCAAACTGTTGGCGGCACATCACTCATATTAATAGCTTTAATATACTCGGCTTGTGCTTCTTTTTTATTTCCGATATTATACAATACATCTGCTCGAGCAGTTGTTGATTTCACATCGTTCGGATGCGAGGCAACTATCATATCTGCCATTTTCATGACTTCATCTCGTATGGTAGAATCTTTTGCTAATTTTTCTATATAAGGAATGAATGTCATAATTTTTGCATCGATATCTATATTTTTATTATTAAATACGCCTTGTATCAGCTCATCATGTTTAGGCATATTTCCTTTTTTTCTATATGCTTCTGCCAATGCGAGTAACGCATTTGCATTGTTGGTATCGATATTAATAATCCTATTATATGTTTGTATGGCTTTATCATACATTCTATTGGATTCATATACTTCTCCAATCAAACCGATATAGCGCGTATCAGATGGATATTTTTTTATTAATTTTTCTATGTCATCTACAGATTCTTCAATCTTACCCAACTTTATAAATAAGGGTTGCTTTTGGAAAATCAATTCTTCTTCTACGCCTGTCTTTTGTTCCAATTTATTATATACATCGATAGCTTCTCTATATTTTCCTGCCTTAGATAACATGTATGCCCAATCATAATAATAATCGTATTCTTTTGGTTTTAGTTTAATAAGTGCATCATATGCTTTCGCGGCACCATCAAAATCTTGTTTTTCTCCTTTTGCTTCTGCTAGATATTGATAATAATATTCATTGGTTGGGTTTAATTTGATAGCATTCTGGGCAAACTCGATAGATTTATCCATATTGCCAGCTTCGAAGGCTATTTTACTCAATTCGTAAAATGCAGCATCATTTTTTGAATCGCGTCTCAATACTTCATTAAATTTGGAAATAGCATCCTGAGGATTGCCTAATAGATAAGCTTGCATGCCTTCTATAAATAATGTTTGCACTTCTAAATCTTTCTTTGTAATAGTAGTACTGGAAACTATTGATTTATTTTGTTTTTGGGGTTTTTCTTTTTTTGCAAAAGAATTTAGTGTGCAGGCTGAAAACAGCACTACAAAAAGCAACACCCTGTGTATGACAATTTTATTTCTCAAATTTGAAGTATTAATGGATGAGTTGCAAGTATCGTTCCTATTAATTCTAAGATAACTATTTTGCTTCTTTTTATTTATCAAAAAGCGTTAGAATTAACCTTTTTTAGCATGTCTTCTGCTTATTTCACTCCAGTATGCCCGAAACCACCTTCGCCACGTTTAGTTTCATTTAACTCATCTACCTCTTTAAACGTTACTTTTTCAAATTTAGAAACAATTAATTGTGCGATGCGTTCACCTGTATTTATGACTGTTGTTTCATTCGATAAATTAATCATAATGACTTTTATTTCTCCACGATAGTCAGAGTCTATAGTACCAGGAGAATTTAAGACGGTAACGCCTTTTTTTAATGCCAGTCCACTTCTTGGACGCACCTGTGCTTCATATCCATCAGGCAATTCGATATATAATCCAGTTGGTATTAATGCTCTCTGCAATGGTTTTAACATTACTGGTTCTTGCAATTGTGCGCGTAAATCAACACCTGCTGAACCAATGGTTTCATATTCCGGAAGCGGATTATCTGAAGTATTTACAATTTTTAATTTCATGTTTTGAGATTATAAGAATTGAGATAATAGATTTGAGACCTATAAACTTAAGCATCAAACTACCATACAAATATAGTGAGATTTTTTATTAAGACCTTATTTTTTCTTTTCTAAAAAATAAGCCGTAAAAATGTAGAAAAATAATAAAAGCAAGGCAACTGTAGTATTTAAAAATAGTGAAAGTTCCATCGGCAAAATAGCATATTTCAACACAAAATAAAGTGCAACCGCAAAAAACAAATAAAACAGAATTCGTTTGTAATCGTATGGAATTGGATAATATTTTTGTTCGGTGACATAGCCAATAACAACCATTACAACATAACAGGTGAGATTTGCCCACGCTGCGCCGACGTAACCAATTTTTGGCACCAAAATTATATTCATAACAATGGTAACAGCAGCACCAACTATAGAAATAATAGCACCAATATATGTTTTATCGGTGATTTTATACCATGTCGAAATATTGAAATAAATACCAAGGCAAATTTTCCCTATTAGCAGAATTGGTATAATGGTTGCGCCAATAAAATAGGCTTCCGATTTGGGTGAATATAAGATAAATAAATATTGTATAAACGGTAAAAAAAGCACAATAGACAAGAAAATTACACAGGCACAAATGGTGTAATATTTCATCGTAGTTGCCAACATGGTTTTATTGTCTGATTTATCTGCATTTTTAAAAAATAGTGGCTCTGCAGCAAAACGATATGCTTGTAAAAACATCAATATCAGCATGGCAAACTTATAATTGAAACCATAAATACCCAATTGTTCTTTATTCGTAATATCATCATAAGGCAATAAACGCGTCATAATAATTCTGTCCAGTACTTCGTTGGTCATGCCTGCAAAACCAACCAGCATAATAGGCATCGCATACCACAACATTTTTTTATACAGTGCAATGTCTAACGAAAAATGAAGTTGTTTTAGTTGGTTTATGATGCAGAAAAAAGTAAGAATGCTTGCCAAGATATTAGCGATAAAGATGTACGAGACATTACTGAATGAAAACGTATGGTTCAATTTTGGCAGCACTAAAAAAAAGAAAATATTGAACACAATAAATAATACGATATTCAAGATCTTTAATGTGGCAAAGAGAATTGGTCTGCCTTGTTTTCTAAGTGAAGCAAAAGGAATTGCCGACAAGGTATCAAATGCCATCATCCAAATAAAAAATTGGACGTATAGAACCGGCTCTTTCACAAAAGCTGCTATTGACCCTTGAAAAACATAGGCAATTAGAACAAAAAAAAGAACCACAAAAAGTACAGAATAAAACGCCGTTGAGAATGCATTTTCTTTGTTTTCTTCTTTATTTACAAAACGGAAGAAAGCAGTTTCCATACCATGTGTCAACACTACTAAAATAAAACCTGCGTATGCATAAAAATTAGTGAAGGTTCCGAATTCTGCTTGTGAAATATATTTGATGATGAGAAATCCAAATAAGAAATTTATCAGTCGCGCTAGAATGCTGCTTACGCCATAGGCTGCGGTATCGGATGCTAATTTTTTTACTATGCTCAATGAATAAAGTTCTATTGTAAAATTCTAAATTCTAAATGGTTGTGGCAAGTTTATATTACAACCAAACGTTAATAAGTGAACCTGTTTTATCCTTTGGTTCTTTTGGTTCGAAAGCAGTATTATTGTTCCAGAGAAAAGTATGTCCATCCGTACCGAGATTCCACAAATCACCTCGCAAAAAGACATTGATTCCTGTTTGCATACCTTCTTTTTGTATTCTTCCATGCATAGCGTATTTTTTCCATGCTTCATATTCTGTAATTTTTTCAATATCCGTTTTTTCTACATCATTTGGTATTGGAGCGCCGTTATAGCCTTTCCATTTTTTGCTCCAACTATCTTTTCCTGATACAAAAGATGGAACAGCCAAGATGTCTATATTTTTTCCTTTAAAGAAATCATAGGAAGA
>JANNVS010000441.1:0-2165 GCA_031414515.1 Sphingobacteriales bacterium
TTGATTTACGAAAATATTAAAATCGCAGCGAGAAGTTATAAATAAATTAGTAAATGTGTCAATTAGCTAATTAGCTAATTTTCAAATTATCAAATTAGAATATACATAGAACACATGCCACAAATTCCTTCTCGGCAGTCATGGTCAAATGCAATGGGTAGTTTATCTTCAACTATGAGTTGTTCATTTAAAACATCAAACATTTCAAGAAAAGACATTTCCGAAGAAATATTTTTTACGTGATAAGTTTCCAAACCACCTTTATCTGTATTGTTTTTTTGTCGCCAAACTTTTAATGTGAGATTCATGTTGTAGTGTTGCATGTAGATATTTTTATGCGCTTTTATGCTTTATATAATTCTTTAATTTTATTTTCTAATCGTTGTTCCTGTTGTTCTTTTGTAAGTGCTTTCCAAATAAATTCGTTTGTAGTTTGTAGCCATTCAAATACTTCGTTTTCTGTTAGCTTTTTATAAAGAACAGGATTTTTTTCATCGTACCAAATTTCCGGTTTTGTATTTTCTTTTATTGGATTCATTTTTTATTATTTGCCGATTTCAACAATAAAATATCATTTTTATCTTGTGCTCTGTCAGCATATTCTTTAAGATTAATCAAATCATTTAAACTTAAAACATTTAATTCATAATTATCTATCTTTCGTTCTTCTCTGTTTTTCCATAATTCATCAAATGCAGTTGGCACATCAATAATAATATCTACATTCATGTATTTCTTTGACCGATTATAATAGGAATAAGCTATCAAATTTTTTTCTTCTATTAATTTTAATCGTTCAATTTTATCTTCTAAACTATTTAATGGCAGTGGTAATAATGGAATAAAATCTAATTCTCTTACAGTTGAATGAAATTGCCTGATATTATCCTGTGTCAAATCTAAAATCAAATCAATATCAGCAGTCATTCTATTTACTCCATATAAATTCACAGCCAATCCGCCTGTTATCAAATAACGAATATTGTTTTTATATAATTCTTCAAATAAAACGCCAATATCCATTTTCTTCTTTTATTTATAAGAACGAGCTGCGATTTTAATATTTTCGTAAATCAATTCTTCTTTATTTAATTGCCAGTCGCTTTCGCCTTTAAATTCCCAGGCTGCTACATATTTAAAATTTTCGTCATCACGCAATGCTTCACCTTCTTCTGTTTGTGATTCTTCACGAAAGTGTCCACCACAGCTTTCATTTCTATCTAATGCGTCTTTACACATCAATTCACCTAATTCTATAAAATCCGCTACACGACCAGCTTTATCTAATTCGGAATTGAATTCGTTAATTCCACCTGGTATTTTTACATCGTTCCAGAATTCTTTTTTCAATGCCTGAATCTCAGCTATTGCCTGATTTAAACCTTCTGCATTTCTTGCCATTCCACATTTATCCCAAATTATTTTCCCTAATCTTTTGTGAAAACTTTCTACAGATTTGCTTCCTTTAATATTTATTAATTTTTCAATTCGATTCTTTACTTCTATTTCCGTTTGTATAAATGCTTCATGGTCTGTTGAAATTGATTTAGTTCTAATGTCATCAGCTAAATAATTTCCAATGGTATAAGGAATTACAAAATATCCATCTGCCAATCCTTGCATCAAAGCTGAAGCACCTAAGCGATTGGCACCATGATCAGAGAAATTGGCTTCACCTAAACAGTATAATCCTTCTACATTTGTCATCAACTCATAATCTACCCAAAGTCCACCCATTGTATAATGAACTGCAGGATAGATTCTCATCGGTACTTCATATGGATTTTCACCAGTAATTTTAGCGTACATATCGAATAAGTTGCCATATTTTTCTTTGACAACATCTTTTCCAAGCATAATAATTTCGTCTTTAGAAATATTATTTACTCCTTGCTTTCCAGCTTCAATATTTCCATATCTAATTATAGCAGCTGCAAAATCAAGATAGACAGCCATTTTAGAAGTACCAACGCCAAAACCTGCGTCACAACGTTCTTTTGCTGCACGAGAAGCTACATCGCGCGGAACTAAATTTCCAAAAGCTGGATATCTTCTTTCTAAATAATAATCTCTTTCTTCTTCTGTAATTTCAGTTGCTTTTCGATTATCTCCTTGTTTTTTAGGAACCCAAATTCTGCCATCATTTCTTAAAGATTCTGACATTA
>JANNVS010000442.1:0-1529 GCA_031414515.1 Sphingobacteriales bacterium
TTTGATGCCAACCAAAAAATAAAAACGGTATTTGTTTTTCCAGGACAAGGTGCGCAATGGATTTCTATGGGAAAGGCATTAATGGAAAGTGAACCTGTTTACAAAAGCGAATTAGAAGAATGTGCCGCTGTATTTAATAAATATGTTGACTGGAATTTAATCGAAGAAATCAATAAACCGGAAAAAGAAAGCAGATTGCATGAAATTGATATTGTGCAACCTGTGTTAATTGCGGTAGAAATTGCATTGGCAGCTTTATGGATGAGCAAAGGAATTTTTCCTGATGTGGTAGTTGGTCATAGCATGGGCGAGATTGCTGCTGCTTATGTTGCAGGAAATATTTCATTAGATGATGCAGCAAAAATTATTACCACACGTAGCAAGTTAATGAAACAATTGAGTGGAAAAGGCGAAATGGGTGCTACTGATTTAACTGTGGAGGAAGCCAATGAATTACTGAAAGGTTACGAAGATAAATTATCGGTTGCGGTAATGAATAGCAAAAACTCAACCGTAATTTCCGGTGAGCCAACTGCATTAAATGAAGTGTTTGCAAAACTCGAAGCACAAGGCAGATTCAACAGAAAGGTAAAAGTAGATGTAGCTTCGCATTCACCACAAATGGATGAAATCAAACAAGACTTGTTTCATGCATTAGAATCTATTCAACCGCAAAATTCAACCATACAATTTTTTTCCACTGCAACCAATGAAATTGTAAACGGTGCAAATTTAGATGCAGATTATTGGACAAAAAATTTAAGAAATCCTGTGCAGTTTGGAAATGCAGTTCAGGAAATTTTAAAAGAATCACAAATAGCATTTATTGAAATGAGTCCGCATTCTTTGTTGGTTCATGCGATGAATGAAAATATTCAGGATGCAAATGCAATTGCTATTTCATCTTACACACGCGATAAAAACGAACTCGTAGAATTTTATACAAACATTAGTGAATTACATGCAAGTAATTTTTCTGTTGATTGGAAATCTATTTATCCGAATATTGGTGAGTTTGTGCTATTGCCAAATTATGCTTGGCAAAAAGAACGCTATTGGTTCGACCAAAAACCTGAATTTGTAGTAGCATCCAGTGTTGCAAAAAAAGATATTTCAAAAAATTTGTATAATATAAATTGGAACGAAATAAAATTAGATGCAACTATCACTGCAAAAAACATCTTAATCATTAAAGACATCTACGAACATTATATAATTGTTGAAAATGCATTAAAACAAAAAGGTTGTATCGTTATAAGTATTGATTTAGATGATAGTTTAGAAGGAATAAAAGCGGATATGGTGATTCATATGCGTAGTTTTTATAAAGAAACAGCGTTTAGTTTTTATTTTGAATGTGGAATTTTGTCCTTGCAAAGATTAATCAATCATTTCAACGCAACCAACCAGCATCCGAAAATTTGTGTGGTAACGAATGGTAGTTTTATTTTAAACCAAGATAAAAACGCAAACCTTAACGCATCTATGCTTACAGGCGTGTTGCGCACTTTGGAAAACGAACATGAGGA
>JANNVS010000443.1:0-6889 GCA_031414515.1 Sphingobacteriales bacterium
AAAAATACTTTTAGAAATAATTCTAAAAGTAAGGTCATTCATGGTTTTATAAATATCGAATTTGAAATTATCAGGAATTTTATCAAATGCATTTTCAATTTCCTGTAACATTATGTTACTGAAGGATTCAAGGAACCCTTTGTTAAAAGATGGTTGTATAAATTTTCGTTGTCTTTTCCAGTCTTCACCATTATTGGTGAATATTCCTGTGCCGGAATATCTTGCAATGTTTTCGGTCTCCAAAGGGGACTTGTCATAATTTTTTTGATTTTTCACAAGAATGTAATCAACAAAATCAGGGTCTTGTGTAACGATAATTTTTTGTTTGAAAAGCGGTAGGTTTAAATAAAAAGAAGACCCGTATTTTTTGAAATCTTTAGGATATATTATTAGTGGATCTGCTTTAAGCACCGATAAATTATAAACTATATCTATTATTGATACTTTAGGTGGATAATTATACCTACTCATATTTATGCTATTATTTATCTATTGATTTACAAAACATTTTTAACCTGATTAAAGGTAGTTGTTTAATAGGGAGTTGCGTTTTAACTTTAGATAATAAATTTCTGAAGAACGATAGACTGTAAAAATTATAAATCCACTCATAAATCAACTTCCAAAACCTAATTAATCATATTTATAGAGAGTTTATTAGGTTATATAATTCAACCGGAGATTTAAATTCAAAAGAAAAACACAAAAGAGGTTTTTTCTTTAAGTAGAGATAGAGGTTGTAATATAGACTCTAAGGGTTTTACATACTCGTCTTACACCTATAAAGACGAAGAACCCCCAAACTAAAGATCTCCAGTAGTTTAGGGGTTCAAATTGGGTTTGGCACCTGTGATCCCGCTGGGATTCGAACCCAGGACCCATACATTAAAAGTGTATTGCTCTACCAACTGAGCTACGGAATCAATACTTTTTTACAAAAGCGAGTGCAAAGATACTTTTTTTTCGTTAATGGACAATAATAAATTAGATTTTTTGAGTACTTAACGCTTATTTAAACATCATGCCTTTTACGTAAAGTGTTACTTTTTGTTCTGATGTAGTATCTTGAATAGCATCAGCCAAAACAACTACAGTTTTGGTAGGACTATTAGTAGGTACTTTGAACTTTTTATCTTTCACATCAAACAGCACTTCTTTGCCAGTTACATCTTTTATAGTGAACCAACATCCTTCACTCATGCAGCTTTTTTCAATTTTTCCTTCAATTTGTATATTGTTTAAAATAGCAACGGATTTTAATTGCGCCAAAACTCCATCGATTGAAACGGTATTCTTAATGATAAACTGTTCGCCAAAATTTTTAGTAGTGCTTTCGCATGCAGTCATCAGACTTATAAAAAGCAGAGAATAAAATAGTTGTTTCATTTTTGTTTAATTATTTATTTCTTCTTTGGAAACTTGTCGTCCGTTTTCAAAATGCAATTTACGGATAAGTTTATTGTTCACCAACGAATCAAAAATCTGCACTTCACCATCAAACACATCCAAATCGTCCATTATTTCTTTTTTATTGCCTGATGCATAAATATATCCATTCGGATAATATTCTTTATAAAGTCCGTTTACATGATTATCTTTTAAAGTAATTTCTTCTTTTATTTTATTTTCTTGGCCTTTAAAGAAGTTTTTCCAAATACCATTCATCATATTGTCTTTGTATGTGCCTTCTTGTTGCAAGCTACCATCTTCAAAATACGCAGTAAATTTTCCTTCATATTGATTTTCTATATAATTTTCTACTTGCATTATTTTGCCACTTGCATAATATAAAGTACGTTCACCATTTAGTTTTCCATCTTTATAATTGGCTACTTCTAAAATTTTACCATCGTCATAATATTTAGAATAGAGGCCAATTTTTATGGCTGGATTTTTCTTATCAGCAAAATAACTTTCTACTACAATTCCATCTTTGTTTTTTATCTCAATTTTTTTTTTATTGCTACAAGAACTAAAAGTTGTTAACACAACAAACAGGAATAACAGTTTTGTGCTAACATTTAATTTAACTTTAACCTTATCCATATTTTTAAATATTTAATTTTGGAATCAAATTTCGTAAATTTTATGCATGAATTACAACAAATAATTGAAAACGCCTGGAATGATAGGAATCTTTTGCAAGATGTGTCTACGTTAAAAGCGATTAACGAAGTAATAACGCTGTTAGACACAGGTAAATTGCGTGTGGCAGAACCAACATCTAATGGATGGATAGTAAATGATTGGGTCAAAAAAGCCGTAATTCTGTATTTCCCTACTCAAAAAATGGAAACCATAGAAGTAGGTCCATTTGAATTTCATGATAAAATTCCGTTGAAAAAGAATTATGCTGAATTAGGTGTTCGTGTAGTTCCGCACGCAATTGCTCGTCGCGGTGCTTTTTTAGCACATGGTGTTATAATGATGCCATCGTATGTAAATATTGGTGCTTATGTGGATAGTGGCACCATGGTAGACACTTGGGCAACCGTAGGTAGTTGTGCTCAAATTGGAAAAAATGTACATTTAAGCGGTGGCGTTGGTATTGGTGGTGTGTTAGAACCAGTACAAGCAGCACCAGTTATTATAGAAGACAATTGTTTCATTGGCTCTCGTTGTATAGTAGTAGAAGGCGTTCGTGTAGAAACAGAAGCAGTGTTGGGTGCAAATGTTGTATTGACGATGTCAACCAAAATAATAGATGTTTCAGGAAACGAACCAAAAGAATATAGAGGTATAGTGCCTGCAAGAAGTGTAGTGATTCCGGGAACGATTCCAAAAGAGTTTCCAGCAGGAATATATCAAGTGCCTTGTGCATTAATTATTGGAAAAAGAAAAGAAAGTACTGACACCAAAACGTCTTTGAACGACGCATTGAGAGAATATAATTTATCTGTTTAGCAAATGGTCGACAGACCATAGTCGACTGTAAAATACAGTGGTCTGTGGACATTGGACTTTTATTAAAAATTACTTACTACTACTATGGTTATTGGGTTTGACGGAAAACGGCTGTATGACAATAAAACGGGGTTGGGAAATTATTCCAGAACACTTGTACATCGACTATTGAATTTTTATCCAAATGAAGAATACAAAATATTTGTACACGAAAAATATTTTGAAGAAAGTCAGTATAAGTATGAATATTTTGTAAATAAGACGATTGTTTCAGATGCATTTAGTGCAGATTTATGGCGTTTTAAAGGCGTGGAAGATGACATCGCTAAACACGGAATTAATGTGTACCATGGTTTAAGTAATGAAGTACCAGAATTGCCTTCAAACATTAAAACGGTTGTGACAATTCATGATGTTATTTTCCATAAGCTACCTAAAACATTTCCATTTATAGATAGACAAATGTATGCGTATAAAACAAAAAAAGCCTGTCATATTGCAGATGCAGTTATTGCAGTAAGTGAACAAACTAAACAAGATTTAATTGAATTGACTAAAACTCCAGAAGAAAAGATTCATGTAGTTTATCCAACTTGGAATAAAGAATACGAACATGAATGCAATTATGTTTTAAAGGAAGAATATTTTAACAGATATGGGTTGCCTAGAGATTTTGTTTTATATGTTGGAGCGATTAGCAAGCGAAAAAATTTCACAAGTTTATTAGAAGCGATGTCAATGCCAGAAAATAAGGACAAGCACCTTGTTGCGGTTTCTAACGGTGGCGATGAGTATGAAAATGCGGAAAATTATATTTATGAAAAAGGATTAGAAGGAAATGTTTTTTTCTTAAAAGATTTACCCTGGTACGAATTGCCAATTATCTACCACATGTCACAGGGTTTAGTATATCCAAGTTTATATGAAGGCTTTGGCTTGCCTATATTGGAGGCATTGCGTTGCGGAAAACCTGTTATCACCAGTAATATTTCTTCTATGCCCGAAGTAGGTGGTGATGCTTGTATTTTCATCGATCCAATGAATGTCGAAGAAATTTCTGCAGCTATTAATTTCATTTATTATAACTTGGAGTTAGCAGCTGAAATAAAAATAAAAGCGACACAACAAATACATAAATTTAATCCAGAAAAAATGACGGAAAAGATGATGAATATATACAAAAGTTTATAGTCATATAGTTATTAGAACGAAGTGAAGAATCCAATAGAGCATATCGATGAAATTAATCCTTTCCTTCAGCAAGGTAAAACTATTTTGTATCCAACCGATACCATTTATGGAATTGGTTGCGATGCAACAAATGAAAATGCAGTAGATAAAATCTTTGAAATTAAAAATAGACCAAAAGAAAAGAGCCTGATTATTTTAGTTGATTCTGTTGAAATGCTAAAAAAGTATGTAACAGTAACAAATGAAATTGAATCTTTAATCACATCGTTTGAATTACCAACTACCGTTATTTATTCAAATCCAAGAGGCTTGGCAAAAAATGCAATAAATAGTGATAATACAATTGCGATACGAGTAGTAAACCATAAATTTTGTAAGGAATTAATTCATCAGTTCGGCAAACCAATTATTTCCACTTCTGCTAATATTTCTGGCGAAAAAAATCCTGTTTCTTTCTCAGCCATTTCAGAAGACATCAAAAATAAAGTTGATTTCATCGTAAATGAAAAATACGATACATCAATTTATAAATTTCCATCAAAACTGATAAAAATAAATGCTGATAATTCTATAGAATATTTACGGTAAAGCTCATGTCACGATTTTCGTGGCATGATAAAGATTTCCTATCTTTGCATAAATGCAATTAAATTTCACAGCAAGAGAAACCGAACTACTGCAACTCGTAGCACAAAGTGCCGCTGAATTGCAAATAGAACCATTTGCTGTAGGTGGTTTTGTTCGTGATAAAATCTTAAATAGAAATTGTAAAGACATTGATATCGTTTGCGTTGGTTCAGGAATTGATTTAGCAAAAAAAGTAGCCGATAATTATCGACAATTGAATCCGACAGATGAAAAAATTTATGTTTCTTATTTCAAAAATTTTGGTACTGCGCAAATAAGATTGCATGATATAGAATTAGAATTTGTTGGAGCACGTAAAGAATCTTACAGAAGAGAATCACGCAAGCCAATTGTAGAAGATGGCACTTTAGAAGACGATCAAAATCGTCGAGATTTTACGATTAATGCATTAGCTATTCATTTATCAAAAAATAAATTTGGCGAACTTATTGATTCATTCAATGGGCTGGAAGATTTGAAAAATGGAATCATTCGCACACCATTAAATCCTGAGATTACATTTGACGATGATCCGTTGCGTATGTTGCGTGCTGTGCGTTTTGCTTCGCAATTAGATTTTAAAATAGAAGAAAAAACCTATCAGACAATTGAACCGTTAGCTGATAGATTAAAAATCATTTCGCAGGAAAGAATAACCGATGAATTGAATAAAATTATTTTATCAAAAAAACCTTCCGTTGGTTTTAAGTTGTTATTTAATACAAAATTACTGCATCAGTTTTTTCCAGAAATGGTGAAACTGCAAGGTGTTTCGATGGTAGAAAATTACGGACACAAAGATAATTTTTATCATACGTTGAAAGTATTAGATAATCTTTCTGAAAATACAAATGATTTATGGTTACGTTGGTCAGCAGTATTGCATGATATTGCAAAGCCTGCTACACAACGCTTTGAAGAAGGTCATGGCTGGACGTTTCACGGACATGAAGTTGTTGGAGCGCGTTGGACATCTAAAATTTTTACACGACTGAAATTGCCGTTAGATGAAAAGATGAAGTTTGTGCAAAAGATGGTAGCCTTGCACTTGCGACCGATTTCTCTTACAAAAGAAAATATTACAGATAGCGCAATTCGCAGAATTATTTTTGATGCTGGTGATGATTTGGAAAGTTTATTATTATTGTGCGATGCAGATATCACTTCTAAAAATGAAGAAAAAGTAAAACGCTATAAAGAAAATTTGAAACTTGTTTTACAAAAAATAAAAGAAGTTGAAGAGCGTGATCATATTCGCAACTGGCAACCACCAATTACTGGTGAAATTATTATGCAAACATTCAACATCAAGCCATCTCGCGAAGTTGGAACGATAAAAGATGCGATAAAAGATGCCATTTTAGATGGTGTTATTACAAATAATTATGATGCTGCATTTGCACTAATGCTAGAGAAAGGAAAAGAGTTAGGATTGATGATTAATAATTGAAAATGAACAATGAATAACTTAAATCAACCATCTTTAATCGTTAATCGTCCATCGTTAATTGTTATTGCAGGTCCAACCGCTGTTGGTAAAACTTCTGTTGCTATTCAACTAGCCAATTATTTTAACACAGAAATTATTTCTGCAGATTCAAGACAAATTTTTGAAGAACTAAATATTGGTGTAGCACGACCAAGCATTGATGAATTGAGTGAAGTAAAACATCATTTTATTGCCAACAAAAGTATTCGCGAATATTTTTCTGCTGGTGAATATGAACGTGAAGTAATTGCGCTCTTGGATGATTTATTTAAAACAAAAAACGTAGTAATACTTTGTGGTGGTACCGGTTTTTATATCAATGCAATTTTAAATGGCTTTGATGAGATTCCACAAATAGATGAAAAAATAAGAAATGAATTAAATCAACAATTCAAAGATTTCGGTATCGAACCATTGCAACAACAATTAAAAGAATTAGACGAAGAAACATACAACGATATTGATATACAAAATACACAACGTGTAATTCGTGCATTGGAAGTTTGCATTGGAACAAATCAGCAATTTTCTGCTTTCAAAAGAAAAAATGAAGTTCAACGAAATTTTAATGCAATCAAAATTGGATTGAATGTTTCTAAAGAACAATTGCAACATAATATAAATTCACGTGTAGAAGAAATGATGCGGAACGGTTTTTTAGAAGAAGCAAAATCTGTT
>JANNVS010000444.1:0-1826 GCA_031414515.1 Sphingobacteriales bacterium
TGTAGTGGTTGATAAATCTATAACGACAACTCATTTGATAAGTAACAGATTTCGAAAAAAGAATTTTTGCTTTCTAGCCCAGATTGAAGTGGAAAGCTTTTTGCATTTTTGTTGTATTTTTTCTTGGTAAAAAACAACGACCAAAGGAAGTTCGTTTTTTGTCTTAGAAAAAAACAAACAAAATGCCAAAACTTGCAACGGAAAGCTGGAATTAGCTACAAAAAAACCCAACAAAATTGCTTCTGTTGGGTTCACTTTTTGATATTAAATGCTATTATTTCAGTTTACGTTTTACAGCTACTTCTGTAAATCCTTCAATAATATCGTCTATTTCTATTTCGTTGAATCCTTTGATTTGAATACCACAGTCGTAACCTTTGGCTACTTCTTTTACATCGTCTTTGAAACGTTTTAATGCAATTATATCACCAGTGTGAATTACGACGTTGTCACGAAGTACTCGAACTTTATTGGCACGAAGTATTTTACCATCGGTAATCATACATCCTGCAATGGTTCCCACTTTAGAAATTTTAAATAATTCTCTAACTCCTGCAAGACCAGTAATTTCTTCTTTCATTTCTGGAGAAAGCATGCCTTCCATGGCATCGCGTAAATCGTCAATAGCAGCATAGATAATAGAATAATGACGAATGTCTATTTCTTCTTTTTCTGCTAATTGCTTCGCATTTCCTGCAGGTCGAACGTTAAATCCGATAATAATTGCATCAGATGCTGAAGCCAACATAACGTCGGTTTCTGTAATTGCTCCAACACCTTTGTGAATAATATTGATTTGAATTTCTGGTGTAGATAATTTAGAGAACGAATCTGATAATGCTTCTACCGAACCATCAACGTCTCCTTTAAGGATAATGTTCAATTCTTTAAATTGACCCAATGCTATACGACGACCTATCTCGTCAAGCGTAATATGGCGTTGTACACGAACGGATTGCTCACGCATTAATTGTGTACGTTTTGCAGCAATGGCTTTGGCTTCTCTTTCGTCTGCAAAAATATTAAATTTATCTCCAGCTGTTGGAGCTCCAGCCAAACCTAAAATAGAAATTGGTGTAGATGGTCCAGCTTCTGTAACGTTATTTCCACGTTCGTCTTGCATGGCTTTAATTTTACCATGATTTTTTCCTGCTAAGATATAATCTCCAACTCGCATGGTTCCGGCTTGTACTAATACTGTTGAAACATATCCACGTCCTTTATCTAAAAACGCTTCTACTACTGTACCAGTCGCCGCTTTGTTTGGATTTGCTTTAAGGTCTAAAACTTCCGCTTCCAACAACACTTTCTCTAATAATTCTTTCATCCCAAGACCTGTCTTTGCAGATATGTCTTGAGATTGATATTTTCCGCCCCAATCTTCAACTAAGAAGTTCATGGCTGCTAATTTTTCTTTGATTTTTTCAGCATTAGCATTTTGCTTATCTACTTTATTAATAGCAAAAATAATTGGCACATTTGCTGCTTGTGCGTGCGAAATTGCTTCTTTGGTTTGCGGCATGATATCGTCATCGGCAGCTACTACAATAATTGCAATATCTGTAACTTGTGCTCCACGTGCACGCATGGCGGTAAACGCCTCGTGACCTGGTGTATCTAAAAACGCAATTTTTTGTCCGTTTTCTAATTCTACTCCGTAGGCACCAATATGTTGTGTTATGCCACCAGATTCTCCAGCAATTACGTTTGTTTTACGAACATAATCCAGAAGCGATGTCTTACCGTGATCTACGTGACCCATAACGGTTACAATAGGTGCGCGGTGAATTAATTCTTCTTCGGTATCTTCTACTGTTACAATATTT
>JANNVS010000445.1:0-6146 GCA_031414515.1 Sphingobacteriales bacterium
GAATTTATCATTAGCAGAGTTAGTTGAAGAATCTATAATTCGAGGCGAAGGAGTTTTAACTGATGAAGGTGCACTTGCTGTTGATACAGGAAAATTTACCGGAAGATCTCCAAAAGACAAGTTTATTGTCTGTGATTCAATCACCGATAAAACTGTATGGTGGGGTGATATCAATTTAAAATTTGACCCTGATAAATTTGATCGTTTATATGAAAAAGTTTGTGCCTATTTCCAGGGAAAAACTATTTATGTGCGAGATTCCTATGCTTGTGCTGATCCAAAATACAGATTAAATGTCCGTGTTGTAACTGAATCTCCTTGGCAGAACATGTTTGCCAATAATCTTTTTCTTCGACCTACGAAAGAAGAAATTTTAAAAACCGTAAAGGCAGATTGGTCAATCGTTTGTGCGCCAGGCTTTCAGGCAGATCCGACTATCGACGGTACTCGACAAAATAATTTTACAATAATTAATTTTACAAAGAAGATCATACTTATTGGAGGCTCTGCCTATACTGGTGAAATTAAGAAAGGAATTTTTTCTGTTCTAAATTATGTTCTTCCACATGAGAAAAAAGTATTATCGATGCATTGTTCGGCAAATATCGGCATTCAAAAAGATACCGCTATTTTCTTTGGCTTATCGGGTACCGGTAAAACAACGCTCAGTGCCGATCCGAATCGGGGACTCATCGGCGATGATGAACATGGCTGGGCAGATCAAACAGTTTTTAATTTCGAAGGAGGTTGTTATGCAAAATGTGTAAATCTTTCTAAGGAAAAAGAACCACAAATCTTTAAAGCAATTCGTTTTGGCTCACTAGTAGAAAACGTAGAGTTTTACGAGGGGTCAACAACTGTTGATTACGACAATATAAGCAAGACTGAAAACACAAGAGCGGCTTATCCTATTTATCATATCGACAACTGTGTTGAGCCTTCAATAGCAGGTATTCCAAAAAATATTTTCTTCCTTACCTGTGATGCTTTCGGTGTCTTACCACCAATTTCAAAGCTTGATGCAGGACAAGCAATGTATCATTTCATTTCAGGATATACTGCAAAAGTTGCTGGTACTGAAGTTGGAATTATTGAACCAACAACTACTTTCTCAGCATGTTTTGGCGCAGCATTTTTACCATTGCATCCAACTAAGTATGCAGAAATGTTAGGCAAAAAATTAAAAGAAAGTGGTGCAAATGTTTGGCTGATAAATACTGGTATGACAGGTGGCGTTTATGGCGTTGGAAAACGCATGAGTTTAAAATATACACGTGCATTAATTACGGCAGCATTAAACGGTGAGCTGAATAATGCTACTTATGAAACATTGCCTATTTTTAATTTTCAAATTCCAACAGCAGTTGAAGGTGTGCCATCTGAAATTTTAAATCCAAGAAATACTTGGACAGATAATGCAGCTTATGATTCAAAAGCAACAGAATTAGCTGTTAAATTTAATGAGAATTTCAAAAAATATGCATCTCAAGCCAGCGAAGAAATTTTAGCAGCAGCACCAAAAGTGTAAACCTCATGCTATGATGTTCGAGGCATGATATAAAATTGTAGGACGCAATAAATGCGTCCTTTTTTCATACTTTTACATAGCATTTATGCAATTCAACACATCAACACATATTCCAATCATGGAACATTTCTACACCATACAAGGTGAAGGACTCTATGCAGGAAATGCAGCCTATTTTATACGTTTAGCAGGTTGTGATGTTGGTTGCGTTTGGTGCGATGTAAAAGAATCTTGGACAGCCGAAGAAAATCAGCTTCTATTAATAGACGATTTAGTTTCAGAAGTTTTAAAATATCCAGGAAGACTAATCGTTATTACAGGTGGCGAACCTTTAATGTATGATTTATCATTTCTAACTAAAAAATTAAAAGAAAACGGATTTCAAATTAATATAGAAACATCAGGTGCATATCGAATTTCAGGCGAGTTAGACTGGATTTGTGTTTCACCTAAAAAATTTAAAGCTCCATTAAAAGAAGTAGTAGCAAAAGCAAATGAACTAAAATGTATAGTTTATAATAAAAGCGATTTTCAATTTGCAGAAGATAATTGCAAATTAGCATCTGTAAATTGTAAATTTTTTTTACAAGCCGAATGGAGCATGCAAGATAAAATGCTGCCATTAATGATTGAATATATAAAGTCAAATCCTAAATGGAAAATATCGTTACAGACACATAAATATTTAAATATTCCGTAAAAAATCTGCACGCTTAAAAGCGTCTGATTTTTAGTGAAAGAGAGAATAAAATTGAAAGTGGTGCAGTTTTTGATAAATTTAGAATAATGAAGAAAATAATTTTCATATCGCTCATCTCATTGCACATATCTAATATCTCATTTGCGCAACAAATATCTGAGAAAGCGATGGCATATTATTTCAAAGCTAAAGATTTCGGAAGCAGAACTCAATGGGAAGAAGGAATTTTAGAACTTCAAAAGGCAATTAAAATTGAACCAAAATACACACAGGCAAAAGAACTATTAGGTGAATTTTGTTTTGCGCTTAAGGAATATGATGATGCGATTGCATACTTGGAAAGTTGTTCAAATGAAAAAGATTTTTCTTCTCGTTCTGTTTTTTTATTATCAGAACTTTATCTAAAGAAGAATAATGGTGAGAAGGCTAAATTATATGCCGAAAAATATTTATCAAGGAATGATAAAGCACCAAATGCTTCAGTAAAAGCAGAACAAACAGTACGAAATGCAAACTTTTCGATAGAAGCTAAAAAAAATCCAGTGCCATTTAATCCTAAAAATTTAGGTGTAGCGATCAATACTAAAAACTTAGAATATTTTCCGTACATGACACCTGATGGAAAGCTTTTAGCTTTTACACGGTTAGATGGTAGAGAAGAAAATTTATATATTGCCCAAAAAATAGATAGTGGTTTTGCTCAAGCTACTTCATTTGGAACAATTGTTAATACAAACGAAAATGAAGGAGCAGAAACGATGAATGCAGATGGTACCTTATTGTTTTTTACAGCATGTAACAGAATGGATGGATATGGTAGTTGTGATATCTATTTTTCACAAAAAATAAACAATAAATGGACTGAGCCTTTAGGGATTGGTAAGCCAGTCAATTCTGGTGACTGGGAAGCGCAACCTAGTTTTTCATCTGATGGAAGCGCCTTGTATTTTACCAGTAATAGAAAAGGTGGCTTTGGCGGCAAAGATATTTGGGTAAGTTATTTAGATGCGCAATTAAAATGGAGCATACCACAAAACTTAGGACCGAATATAAATACTCCATTCGACGATCAATGTCCTTTTATTCATGCAGATAATAAAACCTTGTACTTTACTTCTAATGGTTGGCCAGGCATGGGAAATGGTGATATATTCATAGCCAGAAAAACAGATTCAAACTGGACAAAATCCGTAAATATTGGTTATCCAATCAATACAGAAAATGATGACAATGGAATGACCGTTTCGTATGATGGTAAAACAGCTTTTTTGTCATCTAGTAGAAGTGGAGGTTTTGGAGGTTTGGATATTTACAGTTTTGAATTACCAAAGAGTGCACAACCAAATAAAATTACCTATATCAAAGCAATTGTTAAGGATGCAAAAACTAAGCAATTACTGATTGCCAATTACTCTATAGTTGACTTGGAATCTAAGCTAGAAATTTATAAAGGATATAGTAGTAATGGAAGTTTCTTTGTAAGTATTGAAGCCAATAAAAATTATGCACTCCAAGTCCAAAAAGAAAAATACCTGTTTTATTCGCAAAATATAAATTTGAAAGAAACAACAGAACTAAAACCATATGAACTTGAAATATTATTAGAGCCAATAGCAACAAATAATAAAATGGTATTGAATAATGTATTTTTTGATTTTGATAGAAGTGAATTAAATATAATTTCTTTTTTAGAATTAGACAAAGTTGTTGAATTGTTACAAAAAAATCCAATACTTAGAATCGAAATTGCAGGACATACCGATAATAAAGGTGATAAAAAATACAACCTAACTTTATCCCAAAAACGAGCTGAAAACGTGGTGAATTATTTAGTACTAAAAGGAATATTGAAAACAAGATTGACAGCCAACGGATATGGAGATACTTCACCTATTGCTCCAAACGATACTGAAGAAAATAAGGCTAAGAATCGAAGAACAGAGTTGAAGATAATAGGAATTTAGCATCAGTCTTTTGTTTTTAATAAACTTTCAAGCAATCCTTTCACTTCATTCAAAGCCAGCATATTTGCACCATCACTTAATGCATTTTTAGGATTTGGATGCGTTTCTAAAAAGATACCATTTGTACCAGCAGCAATTGCGCACTTTGCCAAATGTTCAATAAATTCAGGCTTTCCACCGCTAATGCCTTCGCTTTTATTTGGTTGCTGTACAGAATGCGTAGCATCAAACACTACAGGAAATCCTGTTTGTTTCATCAATGGAATATTTCTGAAATCAACAATTAAATCATTATAACCAAACATTGTTCCGCGTTCAGTCAGCATAATATTTCTATTTCCTGTAGATAAAACTTTGTCAACCGCAAACTGCATCATTTCTGCACTAACAAATTGTCCTTTTTTTATGTTGACTGCTTTTCCAGTTTTTCCTGCTGCAATTAATAATTCTGTTTGTCTGCACAAAAATGCAGGAATCTGAATCACATCCACAATGTCTTTTACCATTTCGCAATCCGTTGTTTCATGAACATCCGTTAAAATAGGAATGTTAAAATGTGATTTTACTTCAGCTAAAATTTGCAATGCTTTTTCTTCACCAATCGTTGTAAAAGAATCCAGTTTTGTTCTGTTTGCTTTTTTATAAGATGCTTTGAAAATAAACGGAATATTTAATTCAGTTGTAATGGCAACTAATTTTTCTGCAATCTCAAAACAAATATCTTTTGACTCGACCACACATGGACCAGCAATTAGAAAAAATTTATCAGTATTTATAATTGTATCTAAATTCATTTATCATTCAAAATTAAACATTAATATCCATATTTTTCTTTCCACCTATCTTTCAAAAATTTCCGCAGTTCATTTTCTCTTGCGTTATTATTAGGTTCATAAAATTTTGTTCCGCTAATTTCCGTAGGTAGATACTCTAAATCCACAAAATTATTTTTATATTGATGTGCATACTGATAATCTTTTCCATAGTTTAAATTCTTCATCAGTTTGGTTGGTGCGTTACGCAAATGCAATGGTACAGATAAATTACTTGTCTTGTCTGCTAAATCCAAAGCCTGTTCTATTCCAATATAACTTGCATTGCTTTTTGGTGATGATGCCAAGTATGTAACACATTGCGCTAAAATAATTCTGCATTCAGGATAACCAATGGTAGTTACTGCTTGAAAACATGCATTCGCCAATAACAACGCATTCGGATTTGCATTGCCAATATCTTCTGAAGATAAAATTAATAATCGTCGTGCAATAAATTTTGGATCTTCGCCGCCGTTTATCATGCGTGCCATCCAGTACAACGCAGCATTTGGGTCGCTGCCACGAATGGATTTTATAAATGCAGAAATGATATCGTAATGTTGTTCACCACTTTTATCATATCGAGCAATATATGTTTGTACAATTTCTTCCACAAAAATATTGGTAATCGTTTTGTCTTCTTTTATATTTTCACAAACTAATTCTAATACATTCAATAATTTTCTGGCGTCACCACCAGAAAAATAAAATAACGCATCGTATTCTTTAATTATTGCGTTTTGTTGTTTCAATATTTCGTCTTCTTGCAATGCACTGTCAACAATCTTCTTTAAATCTTCTGCTTCTAAAGATTTTAAGACATATACTTGTGAGCGTGATAATAATGCAGCATTCACCTCAAATGAAGGGTTTTCTGTAGTTGCACCAATTAAAATTAACGTACCATTTTCCACTGCGCCAAGCAATGCATCTTGCTGTGATTTATTAAAGCGATGAATTTCATCAATAAATAAAACTGTTGTTCCATTTTCTTTGGCAGCATCAATAATTGCACGTAAATCTTTCACACCTGAAGAAATGGCACTGACTTGTTCAATAGGTAAATTTGCATGATTTGCCAGCACTCTTGCCAATGTAGTTTTGCCAACACCAGGTGGACCCCAAAAAATCATAGAATG
>JANNVS010000446.1:0-5347 GCA_031414515.1 Sphingobacteriales bacterium
ATTTTAGAGCGTATCGTATTCTTAAAATCTTCACCACAACACATTCTCGTTACCTTTATAGAAACATTTTTTTTATAAGATGAATGGTTATTAAAATATTGTTTACAGACAGAGCATTTTTCTATTTCATCTTTTAATATATTTTCAGAGTGGCGATCAAGCTCTCCATCTAACATTAAGGAAATGTCTTTAATTAATTCATTACAATTGTGTGGTGGTAGGATATGGCTCATGCTGTTCTTTTTATTTATAACCCATTTTTTCTGCGTATTCTTTCAAGCTTTCTTTTAACATGTTTCGAGCCCTGTGAAGCCTGGATCGGACCGTACCTATTGGTATATCAATTATTTTTGCAATTTCATCGTAGGTAAAGCCCTCAATATCACATAAAAGAATTACTGTCTTAAATTCAATAGGTAAACGGTTTAGGGCTATGGTAATTTCATCGCCCAGTATGCCGTCAAATATATCTTCTCTTAAATCAAATGCAACACCACCTTTATCTTCATCTGCATCTTGATATGCAATGATAACTTCATAATCTACTTTGGTTGGCTCCTTCTTTTTTCTGCGATATTCATTTATAAAGCCATTCTTCAAAATCTTAAACAACCATGCCTTGGCATTAGTTCCCGAGTTAAAGGAATTAATAAAGCGAAAGGATTTCATTAAAGTATCCTGAACGAGATCATTAGCGTCTTCTTCATTAAAAGTAAGATGATAGGCAAAGTTATAAAGTGCGTCTGCGTGAGGCAAAAGTTCATTTTCGAAAAGCTGTTCTTTATCTAAAATAGGTTCGGTCGACACTGCAATCATAAAGGTAGCAATAATTTAGGTAGATAAACAGTAAATTTGTTGAGTTAGTTCCATAAAAAGTATTAAGTAACAAGTAATACGTAATAAGATTTTAAAACAACAGCATATAAAACAGCTTTTTAGTTTCATACTAATTGTATGGATCGTTGGAATCTTTTTTTCTAGGTTTTTGCAAAGCGTTGGTACAATTTCAATTTGCCTATTATTTTTATTAAGTGATGGGTGGAAAGAAAATTGGAAATCATATTTTAAACCGTTGGTTGGGATATCATTCTTCGGAATTTTTGTTATTTATTTACTTTCGTATTTTAATTCAGAAAATAAAATGGAATATTTAAATGTTCTGAAAAATAAAATTCCTTTTTTGTTTATTCCATTGAGTTTAATTAGTATAAATTATTTAGAAAAAATACAAGTCAAATTATTACAATACACTTTTATTTTATGTGGATTGATTAGTTCTATTTTGAGTTATGTTCAATACATTCAAAATGTAGAATTATACACAGAACTCTACAAACAAGGTGAAGTAATTCCAACTATTATTCATCATGTTTCATTTGCTATTTTATTGTGTGTTGTAGTTATATTTTTATTAGAAAATTTAATAACTATAAAAAATAAAATTGAAAAAGGAAGCAATATAATTTTAATAATTTGGTTTATTTATTTCATTCATATTTTATCTGTAAGAACAGGAATTGTGTTACTGTATTTTAGTGTATTTTTGTTTGGTGTCATTTCATTAATCAATTACAAAAAAAAAATATTTGCAATAGGATTAATTGTATTACTTTTTTTAAGTGCTTATATATCTTACCAAAAAATACCAACAATAAAAAGTAAAATTGATTACACGTATTATGGTATCTCTCAATTTAAATATAATAACGATACTGCAAATTTAGTTTCAGATTCACGACGATTTTTATCAGATAAAATTGGCATCGAATTAATTCAGAAAAACAAACTAATTGGTGTTGGTATTGGTGATATTCAAGATGAAATGAATAAGATTTATAAACAACATTATCCAATATTTAAAACCGATGTTTATTCACATATTCACAATCAGTATTTACACACTATTTGTGGAGTTGGTTTGGGTTTTGGTTTTATATTTTGTATTTGTTTATTATTACCATTATTTCATTTCATAAAAAATAAAAATGCTGTTTTTGCAATTTGTTACTTGATGTTGTTGTTAGTAATGTTGTGGGAACCGTTTATAGAAAATCAGCTTGGAACATCTATATATTTAGTGGTTTGTTGCTTAGGATTTGTTAGTAAACGTTATGATACGTTGAATGAGTTTAATAAAATATGAAAAAAAATGTCTTACATATTATTTCTTCAATAACCTGGCGTGGTGGCGAGCAGCAAGTAGATTATTTATTTAATCATGTATCAACTGATTATAACTATTTTTTATTTTGTGCTGAAAGTGCTGAAATTGAAAAACGAAATCAACAAAAAAAAACTAGTATTTTTGCTTATAAAAAAAGATTTGGGTTTGATGTTTTTGCAGCTTTTAAATTAAAGAAATTTTGCACTGAAAAACAAATTGATTTAATTTACCTACACGACAGTCATTCAATAAACACTTATCTTTTGGCTGATTTATTAGGTATAAATATTCCTTGTGTTATTCACCGACACATAAATTTTAAAATAAATACAAAATGGAAATACACATATAAAAAAATACAAAAAATTATTTGTGTAAGTAATACAATTAAAAATAATTTATCGGTATTTGTTGATAAAAAAAAATTAGTGGTTATAAATCCTGGAATAGATATTAGTCGATTTACGATTAACAATGAACGATTGAAAATTAATAAATTAAAACAAGAATTAAATTTATCGAACGAAACAAAAATTATTGGTATTGTTTCAGCATTAGAAAAAGAAAAGAATATTGATGAGTTTATTTTAATCGCAAATAAACTTATCGAGAAAAATAAGAATTATCATTTTGTAATAATTGGTGATGGTTCACTGAAGTCTGAATTCTTAAGTTTGAATTCTCAAATTCATACACTTGGTTTCAGAAATGACATACATGAACTTCTACATTATTTAGATGCATTTTTATTTACCTCAAATAATGAAGGTTTTCCGTTAGTTTTGTTAGAAGCAATGGCAAGTAAAGTTTTAATTTTTTGCAATAATTTTCCTTCATCAAGTGAAATTATACATCACGAAAAAACAGGGTTTATTTATAACGATATTAATGACGCAGTTCAATTAATTGAAAAATTACTCTCGAATATTGACTCTCGTCTCACGACTATTGATAACGCATTCAACTTCGTTCAACAATTTGATATATCTTTAATGACTAAAAAAATAGAAGAAATTTATAAATCTATTTTAAGCAATGACTAAAAATATCGGACTTTATTTCGGCTCATTTAATCCAATACATGTTGGACATCTGTTAGTTGCCACACATATTCGTGAAGCTGCACAATTAGACGAAGTCTGGTTTATAGTTTCACCACAAAATCCATTTAAAATAAATACTGAATTAGTTGATGAAAACGATCGCTTAGAAATGGTAAAATTAGCAATAGAAAACGTTGATTACTTCAAAGTTTCTGATATTGAGTTTAATTTAGAAAAACCTTCTTACACACATATCACCTTAAAAGAATTGAGGAAAAATTATAAGAAACACAAATTTCATCTCATAATAGGTGAAGACAACGTAGCCAAATTCCACGAATGGAAAGAGGCTGCTTGGATTTTAGATAATTTTAAAGTACTAGTTTATAGAAGGCAAGTAAACAGTATGCAGTATGCAGTAGAAAAATCTTACGACTCGCAATTTACGACTCACGATTTACCAATGTTTGATATTTCATCTACAGAAATTCGAAATAGAATAAAAAATAATCAATTTATAAAATACTTTATAACAGAAAACGTGGAACAATATATTACGTTTCACAAACTTTTTCTGTAAAAATCAACTTATACACATGATTGTTAGTTTTGTTTTAAAACACCATATTTTATTGGGTGATTTACCAACAAAACTATATGTTCAAAATTTGTGTTTTATGTGAATGAATGTGCAGAGAATATTCTATCCACAACTTTTAAAATAACTGTAAAATAATCTCCACCAACAATAGTACTTACTATAAATTTAGGCACATCAAATTGGAACTAATACACCAAATACAACGTTAAAAATTATACACAATTAAGTATGGATAAAGTTATAGTAGGTTGTGAATGTAGAGTTATAAATTATGAGTTATATTATATAAAACATCAATTAAATAAGAAAGTAAAGTAAAAGATAAAAAAATAAAAGGATGTGAATATATTGTTGATAAAGTTAAATTATAAAAAAATAATTTATAATTCATAATTTATATTTCATAATTTTTCCACGAATTCACACACATATATTATAGTAATAAAAAAATTATTTAAATAGATTATTAATATTATTAGTCAAAATAGTTCATCTTTAAAAATTATCGTTTTTTTGAAAAATCAAATTACCTTTGAATTCCAAGAAAAAAATAAATTTCACAAAATGGCAGAAATACTCGATTTTAAAGAAAAATTTTCTAAACTGACACAAGTTGGTTTTTTGGATGTTGATATCGATCCAACACTCGATTTATTTGCAGAAATTAAAAAACTAAAAAAAGAAAAAAATGCCGTTTTATTGGCGCATTACTATCAGGAAGCTGACATTCAGGACATCGCAGATTTTATTGGCGACAGCCTGCAATTAGCACAAAAAGCGCAAAGTACAACGGCTGATATTATTTTGTTTGCTGGTGTGCATTTCATGGCAGAAACTGCAAAAATTTTAAATCCTTCAAAAAAAGTTATTTTACCAGATTTGAAAGCAGGATGCTCATTGGCAGATAGTTGTCCACCAGATGATTTTGCAAAATTTAAATCAAAATTTCCAAATCATAAAGTTATTTCGTACATCAACTGCACGGCTGAAATTAAAGCTATGAGTGATTATATTTGCACAAGTTCAAATGCAGAATTCATTGTGAATTCGATTCCAAAAGACATAGGAATTATTTTCGCGCCAGATAAAAATCTAGGTGCTTATTTATCAAAAAAACTGAACAGAGAAATGGTTTTGTGGAATGGATCTTGCATGGTGCACGAAATATTTTCGCTGGAGAAAATTACAAAATTAAAAGAGAAACATCCTGAAGCGAAAATGATTGCACATCCTGAATGCGAAGCTGCCGTGCTGGAAATAGCAGATTATATTGGCTCTACCACAGGATTGCTAAAATACACGCAAACTGACGACGCACAGGAATATATTGTAGCCACGGAAACAGGTATTTTACACAAGATGCAACAGACATCGCCACATAAAACATTTATAACTGCGCCACCAAACAATGCTTGCGCGTGCAACGATTGTCCGCACATGAAACTAAATACTTTAGAGAAAATTTATTTGTGTTTAAGATACGAATTACCAGAATTAACAATGGACGAAGACCTGCGTATCAAAGCAAAAATTCCAATG
>JANNVS010000447.1:0-11604 GCA_031414515.1 Sphingobacteriales bacterium
AATAATACGTCTTTCATACCACCGGTAACTTCATATCCAAGGGTTTGAACGGTGCTTCCATATCTCATTCCATTATACTTACCCATTACAGATGTCATTTGACGATAGACGGTGTCGTCAATTCCAGATAGTACATTATAATTTCTACCCCATGGTAGACTGTAATATGGGCCAGTAGCATGTTGGTCCATTACGGCTACAAAATCTCTTTGTCTGCAAAATGTTCTCAGGGCTTTTGTTTCTGGTTCAGAATACATAGATGGTCCCCAATAAGTATTATTTCCTGGTGCGCCTGTGCCGACTGAAGTTCCTCCAATTGCTCCTACTGAATCAGCCCAACTAACACCCCAATTTCTATTTAAATCTACGCCGAACGTGCCACCACCATTTACTCTTCTGTTTTTTCTCCATTGTCCGCCTCCGTTTGGATTAGTGCTTCTGTTATATTCCCAACCATCTGGATTCGCACAAACAATTATGAATATCTCTCGATTGTCTACCAGATCTTTTATTCGAGTATCTGTTGTATAATTTTGACATAAATATTGCATTAAAAAAATCATACTGGATCCACCAATGGCTTCTCTTGCATGATGCAACCCCATATATAATATTTCTGGTTCACTTTCGTCAACTGTTGGATTGTCAGAAATTTTTAAACATTTAATAGGCCTTCCTTCTACAGAAAGTCCAATTGTAAACGTGTCTACTAATGTTGGATACGTCGATTTTAAAGTACGTATAGCTGTATCCATTTGTCCCAAGCGATAATATCCGCCTAGTGTCGGCTGAACAATAAACGCTGAAGGTGTTTTAATAATACTATCCACCAAGTCTCCAGTTCTTTCAAAGGCTACTCTGTCTCCAGATTTTCCATTTTTTATCTTATCATAATATTTTTTATTTTCTTGTTCTAGATGTTTAACCGCATCTTCATTTATCGTTTCAAATTTATACTTTGATTTTTTTAATGCTTCTAATTCTGTTTCATCAACAGTATAATTAAATGCGCCCTCTGTTTCGTGAAAGTGGTCTACAGCCAACAGCGCCAATAAATCAAGGCGTTGGGCTGGGTCTGATGGTAAGTATATTTTCACGTTTGAGTACTTTTCATGTGCATTCAAAATGACAGATATAAAAAATAAAATAAAAAATAAAATCATATTATTTTTTATTTTAGATCTTGTAAAAAAATGAATGTTGTTTGTCATGCTTAAAATCTTTTTTGAGACTTTGTAATCTTAGAGTTTTATTTTCTTGTTTATTCTATTATTATTTTTTGAAGTGTGTCTTCTATTTTTACTAGAAAAGTACCATTCTTAAAATCACATAAATTTATTTTATGAAGATTTTCTTGTATCGTTGATTGATAAATTATTTCTCCTTGTTGATTATATATTTCTATCTCCATTTTTTCTACAACGTTTTCTTTGTTTTCAAGCTGTACCCATAGTTCATCTTGAGTAAGATTAGAAAACATGTATATCTTTTTTTTTGTCTTGTTAGTTTTCTCCTCTGTAATGAAACCGCTTACAGATGCTTTTGATTGTTTTTCTTTGGAGTTTCTTTTTAAAATTGAAATCGCTGGGTTTGTATATGTAGAGGTTGCATTATTATTACTAAATAAAAATGCAGTTCTGTTGTCAGGTAGCTTTTTATTATTAATGGATTGCATCTCTTTATCCTTAGAAAGAAAATAATGTTTGTTATAATTTTGTGCCGTAGTACAAAAAACTATGCAAAAGAGGAAGAGTATTAGTAATAGGGCTTGTGCGGTTTGTTTCATTCTGTTGGGTATTTATTTTATATAAAGGGTTTACAATTTTTTCATAATCTGTTTATTTTCTTTGGACAAATGTTGCCCTGCTCACTATTAAAAGGATGTCAAAAATTTAAACTTTAGATTAAACGCAGAAAATTTCGTTACACGAATGACTACAATTTGTAGTTAATTTCCCTAGGAATATTGATGTAAAAATCTCAAGAAGTAAAAATATTCCCAGGCAATTTTTGTCCGGTAACATTAGATTAGGGTTTAATGTTGGTACAAAATTATACAATCAAATTCTCTTTCGCATACCTATAAATAGTGATATTTGCTAATTATTGTTAATTTTTATGCTTAAAAATTTCCAATTTTACTATTTGGTTCCTTTTCCTTGTAGAATTATCGTTGTATTTTTTGATTAGCAAAAAATGGTTGTTTTTTTCTATAGCCATATTCCTCAATAAATATTCAATAAAAAAATAAATCCTCTATTTCATTTTTTACAATTGTCTCTTTGCTGATGTTACTGCACACAATCCAACAGATAATATATTGCCGCTGGATATTATTTGCCATCAAATAAAAATC
Organism: Sphingobacteriales bacterium; assembly: GCA_031414515.1. Classification (GTDB taxonomy): domain Bacteria; phylum Bacteroidota; class Bacteroidia; order Chitinophagales; family JADIYW01; genus JADJSS01. Next base: position 2,357 of record JANNVS010000447.1, read on the forward strand.
TATCCATTAAATTATTTAACAACAAAGGAATGAAAGTAAAAGAAATTAAATCAACAAACACCGCTGGAAATCATCAATGTAAATTTGACATTTTAATTTAGCTGCAAATACTTATGTGCTTATAATTGATTTTGATGGTGTGCCTATTCGTGAAAAAAAGTAAATACTAATTTAAAAATTACACTTTTTTTAAAATCAATCCTTTATCGGTTTTTCATTATCGATTTTTGGGGTTGGATTATTATTCTTAATCTCTTTAATTCTTAAATCATTCGGCACTACTAAAGAAGATATTATTGATTTTGAGATAAAATCCACATTTATAATTTCTTCAGTATCCCAATTTTCTTTAATAACAATAGGTTTTAATTCTTTATATATATTTTCTGGTAATGTTTTTGTTGCATAACTTCCTGAATTCCAAATTCCATTTTTGTTATTATCGTCAATCACTTCTACAGAATAGCTTCCTGAAAACTGAAACCCATAGTCAATTTTAACTGTCTGAGAATCGCGTAGAATTTGTTTATCAAGTACTTTATTTGTATTGTCTTTTAAAATAGCTATATAATTGTGGTTTATTTGAGGTAACTTATATGTAATCAGCATGTTACCTGTTTTTTTGATTGATACTACAGAAAACGAAATTTCCTGTATTTTACTATAATTTTCAACCAAATCTGAAAATGCAGAATCTTTTAGCTGCAATTTGTATTTCATGCCTGATTTCCAAGTTGCATTTATAAAATACGTTTGTAAATCTTCATCTCGAGAAATTTTATATTCTATTTTAAAATTTGATGTATCTGTAATAAAAATTTTAGATGTATCAATATCTGATAAACTATAAAACGTAGAAATCAATTTCAATGGTTTTGTCTCAATTACATTTAGTGATTTGTACACAATGGTATCATTGAAAAATAAAACTGGATTTTTGAATTTTTTACTTTCTGTTCGCACTTTCAACGAATCAATTAATTCATTTTTATTATTAAGAATTAACGTGAAGCTATTCGTGTCGGTTGGCATTTTTGGAAAGTACACGCATAATTTCGTTGCTTCTTTTTCTTGAAAAGCAATTGGTGAAATAGCTGCATTTTCTAAAACTGAAATCGTAATATCATCTTGGTTAATCGATAATTCTTTATTAAAAGTTACATGAAAAACACCACCTTTTATCACTCTATCAAAATCCTGAATCCGCAATTTACTTTCTTCTGGCATAAAAAGCTCAAATGTTAGCGTATCTAAAGCAGCATTTATGTGTGAAATACTGTCTGTAAAACCAATGGCTTCTGTTGGTAAATCGTAGTAATAATTTCCATTTTTATCGCTTAATGCATATATTTTATAATCACCTTCTTTTACATTTTCCAAATTAAAACTGCCGTCTGTTTGTACTTTTGTAATATAAAAAGGTCTGTTTTTTAGAAACGCTGAATCTTCCTTGTCTTTATAGAGCAATAAAAATGTATTGTCAGGAATCTTGTCCAAATTTGTTATTATGCTACCTTTTACTTTTAGTGAATCAATATAATTTCCTGTAGAAAAAATGTATTTATAGTTTGGAAACGGATTTGCCTCATTATTGTCTTTTATATTGTCGCCAAAAAAAATACTGTATGTTGTGTTTGGTTGTAAAGATTCTTTAAAATGGATATTCAAATTGTTTCTTGCAACGTCAATTTCTGGAAAAGGTACCACATCTGGCGAAATAATTAACTGCACTTTGGGGTTTGTTAATGGTTGAATCCATTCATCAAATTCAATTTTTATATTTTTTTGAGTGAAATTAATTGAATAATTTGTTGGATTTGATTTTAAAATCGATGGTGGTGTTTTGTCGCGGTCTCCACCTGTTGGTGCAGTTATTTGTGCGCAAGAGGCAATAATGAAATAATGAAATAATGAAATAATGAAGCCGTTTATTTTGTATGTTTTTATATTGATACATTGATAAATTATTTCATTATTGAATTTACTATCTTCCTAAATATACCATTAAAACAGAAATATCTGATGGTGAAACGCCTGAAATTCTGCTTGCCTGACCAAGCGTTTGTGGCTTAATTTTGGTGAGTTTTTGGCGTGCTTCCATTGATAAGGAAGGCAAAGAGTGATAATCAAACTCTGGTTTTAAGTTTACATTCTCAATTTTATCCATTTTTTTTACTTGTTCATACTCTTTCGTTATATAGCCTTCATATTTTATAGAAATTTCTGCTTGTTCTAAAAACTCTTTTTCATATTTAGACAAATGTTCTTTTACTGAAGGGATATTTTCCATTAAATCTAAAAGCCCAATTTGTGGTCTGGTAATTATCTTTTCCAGCTTCATTTTATGCATCATTGGCGTCGTTCCTTTCGATTCTAAATAAGTATCAATTTCACTTGGCTCTATGCTGTATTCTTTAATAAACTGAATTATTTCTTCTGTTTTTTCTTTTTTCTCTCTTACTCTTTCTACTCTTTCCTGTTCAGCAAATCCTATTTTATGAGATAGTTCTGTTAGGCGTAAATCTGCATTATCTTGTCTCAATAAAATACGAAATTCTGCTCTCGACGTGAACATTCTATATGGTTCTTCGGTGCCTTTATTCACCAAATCATCAATCAGCACGCCAATATACGCTTCACTTCTTTTTAAGATGACAGGATCTAAATCATTAATTACTCTGTGTGCATTTATACCAGCCATCATTCCTTGTGATGCAGCTTCTTCGTAACCTGTTGTACCGTTTATTTGTCCTGCAAAAAACAGATTTTTCACCAGTTTTGTTTCTAAAGAAAGTGATAATTGTGTGGGTGGAAAATAGTCATATTCAATTGCATAACCAGGTCTAAACATTTTCACTTTCTCAAAACCTGGAATTTGTGTGAGCGCCTTGTATTGTACATCTTCTGGCAAAGACGTAGAAAAACCATTTACATAAATTTCTACTGTGTTCCAGCCTTCTGGTTCTACAAAAATCTGGTGTCTGTCTTTATCCGCAAAACGATTTATTTTATCTTCTATAGAAGGACAATATCTTGGTCCTATTCCTTGTATTCTGCCTTGAAACATCGGCGATTTTTCAAAGCCAGTTTTAAGCGTTTCATGTACTTTATCGTTGGTATAAGTAATCCAGCAGCAACGTTGTTCTTTTGGTTTTTCTATATTTTTATAAGAAAAGCCAACGATTTCTTCATCACCGTCTTGCACTTCCATTTTGTTGTAATCCAAACTTCTGCCATCAACGCGTGGTGGCGTTCCTGTTTTCATTCTGCCACTTTCAAAGCCTAGGCCAACTAATTGTTCAGTTATTCCTTTAGATGCTTTCTCGCCTGCTCTTCCACCACCAAATTGTTTTTCTCCAATATGAATAATTCCATTCAAGAAAGTTCCGTTTGTCAATACCACAGCTTTTGAACGAATTTCCATACCCATTCCTGTTTTTATTCCACACACTTTTCCATTCTCTAGTAAAAGTTCACTCACCATATCTTGCCAAAAATCAATATTTGGTGTATTTTCCAACATTTCTCTCCAAACTATATGAAACTGCATTCTGTCGCTTTGTACTCTTGGGCTCCACATGGCAGGTCCTTTAGATAGGTTTAGCATACGAAACTGAATCATCGTTTTGTCAGAAACAATACCTGAATAGCCACCCATTGCGTCAATTTCGCGCACAATTTGTCCTTTTGCAACGCCACCCATTGCAGGGTTGCAAGACATTTGAGCAATGGTTTGCATGTTCATGGTTGCCAATAGCACCTTGCTTCCCATTTTAGCCGCAGCTACTGCTGCTTCACAACCAGCGTGACCGGCTCCAACTACTATTATATCATAGGATTGAAACATGGTGCAAAGATATACATAAGTCGTGAGTCGTAAGTCGTGAGTTATGAGAATTTATTGCTAAATTCTAATTCAACAAAATAATAAACATGTTTATAACAGGGCTGTGGATTGCGGTTGATAAGTTTCACGTGGAACTATTTAGGACGCATTTTAGAACGTAATAATTTCAGATTTTTATATGGTTTCACGTGGAACTAATATTTATTTTGCATTTTTTGTATAAGAAGAAAATAATATATTAATGCAATTGCAAAAATACTATATAAAAACAGTGTTGGTGTAAGCATCATAAAATATACATCCATTTGCTCCACAATGCACAAAAAATCTCTTTTGATACAATAAGACACTGAAGTGGTTAATCCATACTTGCCAATTCCTGTTGTATATTCAATAATTCATCAGCGATTGCCGCGGTTCTCCTTCCCATACCACAAGAGCAAGCTATATCAACCTTTCTGTTAAGGATGTGCTCAATATGACGGACTAACTTCTTTTGCGACTCCATGGGCAATTTTTCGTGCACTATTCCGGCTATAAAACGGGTGTGTTCTGGAAGCTTTATCTTTTTAAGTCTCTCATAAAAAACAGGATTTGTTGTTGGTGGAATGCTCCCTTCGGCCAGTGGATAATGTATAAATTCAAGCTTATGGGTTTTGGGTATTTTATTAATGAGTTTATTGGAGAAGCTAACTAAATTGTTTAAGTTGCTTATCCTTGCAAGTGATTCATTATTGAGGTCGCCCAAACATAAATGAATACCAATAGGAATGGAGGGATTCAACATCTTAATTAAACCAGTAATGGACCCGAATGCAATATTGGAGATTACAGGGGGCAACATGTGAAACATGATTACTTCAATGGGAACTTCTATCTGGAAAATGAGATCGTTCGGGTCTGCTATTTTTGCAATCTCATTGGCTTCGTAAGCCATTCTTTGATTAAAAGCCTGTGCGTAACGCAACCCATTAATCGGGCCAAGCACCACAAAAGTAATTCCAAGTCCAGTTGGCAATCCCACCTGAAATTTTAGATACTCCAACTTCTTTTCTTTTTTTAGTTTTCTGTAAATAGGGTAACTCTCTTTAAAATAATCCAACCATTTAAAGTTTAAATATTTTTCTACATCTTTGGGTGACCGTTTGGGGCTTAGTTTGCTTGCTTTAGTATAATGAACTGGAACTCCAATTTCATTTCTAATAGCCCTTTTTTTTACTTTCCAATTGTCCGTATCGGCTTCCATGCCGTCCATTATGATCTGTGTCCAGGCTGATCTGCAACCTTTTGGATATTGGGACGACTTCACACCTATTTCACCATCTGGTAATGAATGTAAATGACACCCCAGGGTGTCTAGGGCTCTGCCCATAGCTTCGGTTTCATTTTCGAACGGCATACTGCCTACTAGGTGTGCATATCGTTTATTCATATTTTAAAATTGTGCAATTATTAGTAAGGCAATCTTAAATAATTTCTACTTTTGAATAATCTACGGATTTGAATGTAGAAATGATTTCTGCTAATAGATAAACTAAAATAAATCTTTGATTATATTTTTAATGAAAAATTTATAGTGTCTTGTTTATCTAACGATTATAAAATTTAAAACTTAGGGCATAGTAATGGAGAATATGATTTCTTTTTATCAAGTGGTTTGCCAGTATAGATAATAGATGCTTCTAATGCGCCGAATGATTTAACGGCTTTACTTAAATCTTTTTTGATCGTAGCATCATAGCTTACTCCTATTTGAAGGCCCATGAAAGAAACTCCTGTAGACGCAATAATTGCACCATTTCCATCGTACCAAAAACCTGCAGAAACAGCTGTTTTATATGGTTCTTGTTTGCCAGATAAGTTGAATGAAAAAGATGAGCCTGCTATCCATTGCTGAGCTTTCGCCTGAAACATATACATACCATTCGGTGAAATCAATATTATCCTTTTTATATCTATAAACAAACCTGCGTGTGCATTAAAGCGCATTGCACGTTCATTATCTGATTTAAAAAAGGTGTCTTTTGGCTTAAGAATATTAAATACAGAAGCGCCAGCATATGCACCTAGCATTTTATTAAAATTAGACGACCAAAATAGCCCAATGTTTAAATTTGGTTTGTAATATTTATTGCCTGCAAAATTTTCTTGATTATTTATTGAAAGGTCAAATCCTGTGCCTGTAAACTGTGACGCAAAGGCTAAATTTCCCAAATCGACAGTTCTTTGCAAAAGACCTACTTGGGTTCCTACGCTTAAATAATGGTTTTTATTTTTACCTAGGCTTTTATGATAGGCTATAGAAACCATTACAACATTTGTTCGTATGGCTGTTTGGCGGTCATTCGTAAAAACAACACCTACGCCAAAAATATCACCCTTTAGCTTATCTCTCAATAGTCCAAAATCAGCAGATGCGCTTAATGTGTTAAATGGTGATGGAGACTGTAATGGTAAATATTGAACTCTATAATTAGCCACAAAACGATATAGGGAATTTATCTTTCCAGTAAATGCTGGGTTTAGATTTAATGGAGAATTATAAAACTGAGAAAACTTATAATCTTGGCCTTCTACATTTAATCCAAAGGTTAATATTATTAAAAGTAATATTAATTTAAAATGTAAATGTTTTTTCATCCCTGTGTTGATTGTTGATTAATAAATTTAAAAAAATTCCAATATTCTTGCTTAATGAGTAAATCATTGTGGAATATTGGAACTAAATTACCATTAATTTTCTTAAGTTGGTTAAAAATCGTTAAAAATCTATTTTGTATTTCAATGATATTGTTGGGTTGGTAATACTCGTACGTTGCGTCCATCCAGCATGAGGGTTGTATAATCAAAGATGTGGTTATATTTTTTTCAATATCAAAAAATAGAAACTCTCTTGAAAAACCAGCGCGAAAACCAATCACGTCTGGATAGCTTAGTGAAAAATCTGTCCTGATTTTTGTTTCAATAAGCATTCTATAGTATTCTGGGAAATTAATTTTTAAAAAATGTTGTCTGGAGTTGTAATTATTTCTATTAATAATGTGAGACAATTTTTCTTGTTCGGTAGCTAATAAATTCTCTTCTAAAGAATAATATGAAGGGTGTAACCCTATATCAAATAAAGCACTAATTTTTAGAATCTGCTCTTTATATCTTTTAGAATCTGGTGAAACCTTGCTGTTGTTTATTCCATTATCGCTTAAGAGAAAAAAGAAAATTGGTCTTAATTTGTAACGGTTAATTTCATTTAATATTTTATCAAAAATATCAAACGGGTCTTGTTGAACTTTAGTAAGTGTTTTTCTGCATTCCTTTTTAAAAATATTGGGTGGGTGCTTTCTCCAGTTTCGTCCAAGGTACCTAAAGGCATTATCTATATCAAAGGTTGGTGTATATTCAAACTGAAACTGTTTAAAAGAAAGCTTTGGTTTGATTTTTAATAATTCTGCTTTAAAAAAGTGTAGCCATATTTCAACGATTGGAGAAAAATTAAATTCTTTATTAGCCAATAAAGAATTTGAAGATTTATATCTTTCGTGTATATCTTTTTCGTGTGGTAGATATTCTTCATATCTTGACAATAAATAAAATATGCAAGAAAAAATATCAAACCTTAAATTATACTGTTGGGTGGCTTGGAAAAAAACAGGGACTCCTGCCTCAAATGATATAAGTATGTTTTGCTTCTGTACATCACTTTTCAACAATAAATCATCCTGATGAATATTATAAAAAAATGGTTTTATATTTTTAGAATAATTGATGTATAAATTATCCGAACCAACAGCAATATATGGATTATCCGTTAATTCATAATTTAAACCAAAATATTGGCTGAAAATAAAATCAGTAGTGTATTTTATTCTGTTAGTAACTTTTGGTGTGTAGATAACTATCAAAGCGATTTGATTAACAGGATTTGTATTTTTACATAATAATGTCAGCGCCATTCCTCATACATCTGCCACAGTTTGATGGTCCATTCGACTTGCTTCTTTTTTTTATAGAAAGAGACGAATTGAGTATTAACGATATTCCTATCCATAAAATTACAAATGATTTTTTGGATTTTATCCAACAAATGGAGCGTTTAAATATAGAAGTTGCTAGTGAATTTATTTTAGTGGCTGCAACTTTAATGCGAATTAAAGCAAAATTACTGTTGCCGAGAAAAGAAATTGATGGTACTGGTAATGAAATTGATCCGAGAGAAGAACTAATTCAAGCCCTATTGGACTATAAGCGCTTTAAAGATATTGTAGAAGTACTAAAAGAATATGAGGATAATCGATCTTTAAGATATTCTCGTGGTAATTATAAAAAAGAAGTTGAAGGTTTGATAAAAATACTTGCAGAAGAAGCAGAACTCGAAACGATTACATTGTTTAAATTGTTAAAAGCATATCAGCGCACTATAGAAAAATATAAAAACAAAACGGAAAAAGTTGTTCATTCTGTTTCTCCGTTCAAATATTCTATTGAAACTGAAAAAAATAAATTGACTTCTTTTATAAAAAGCAATATGAGGGCTTCTTTTGGCGAAATTTTTTCTTTGTGCGAGAATAAAATTCACGCTATTTTTATTTTTATGGGAATGTTAGAACTTATACAAACACAAACAATTTCTATCATTATTGGCGAAGGAAATAATAATTTTTGGCTGTCGGTTGAAGATACTGAATAATATTATTATATTTAATTATGTTGATGAAACAACCCTGCATCGTCTTTGTCTTTTTTTTTACAATGACATTACTGCAACGTCCGTCCTTCTCTCAAGAATATAAAGGTGCGGTCGGTGGTCGCTTCGGTTATGGAATAGGGCTTTCTGGCGTTTATTATATTCAAAATGGGCATGGGTTTGAATTTTTGTTGAGGTATGGATATCATGGTTTAATTTTAAATAAGCCTGGTGCAAATTTTCAGCTACTGTATGAAAAACATTGGGAATTGGGAAGAAGCAGTTGGACTGGATATATTGGCGGTGGGCCATCTTTTGGGTTTGGTAAAAAAAACTCCCTAAGTAAACAAACTTATTTTGCAGTTGGAATTTCTCCTATTTTTGGTTTTGATTATACCGCTCAACGATTAAAAATACCTCTTGTTTTTTCTTTGGATTATAAACCAACATTTAATACTGATTTTCCTATAAAAAGCTCACTCAAAACTACTTTTGATTTTTCTTATTATGAAGTTGCATTATCTGTAAGGATTGGAATTGGTAGAGGAAAATAACAAACAACCCAACTAGAGACCTCTAATTTTAGAGCGTATCGTATTCTTAAAATCTTCACCACAACACATTCTCGTTACCTTTATAGAAACATTTTTTTTATAAGATGAATGGTTATTAAAATATTGTTTACAGACAGAGCATTTTTCTATTTCATCTTTTAATATA
>JANNVS010000448.1:0-7815 GCA_031414515.1 Sphingobacteriales bacterium
GTCAAATCCTGACCGATTGAATAAAATTGTTCCACTTAATCCTATCCATAAATTTTCTAATGGATAATACATTCCTCTTTCATTCTTAATAACTAATGTATCGATGCTAGATGTGCCTATTAAATCTGCAGATTGAAAGACAAACACAGGTTTATCTTCTTTAAATTCTACATTGTATTCACCTGTGGCTTTCCATATGTTTGTATTTGAAAAATAAAGTGCATTTTTTGAATACAAATTAGTCAAGTATTCAACATAGCCATTAAATTCTTTGATGTTACCTGGCTTAGCTTTATCGATTAAATTTTGTAAAATATCGAAATTTTTATCTATCGCTGAATTGTTTGCTTTTGTAGTCTCAAGTGTTAATAATAAGGCTGCAAATTGCATGAATACAGGATATGCCGATGCTTTTTTAACTAACATCGTTTGAGTTATTCCTTTCACCTTAAAAAAATATGTAGCTGCTTTTCCTGAGACTATAGCTTGTGGAAATTTACCTGATACTTCTTTGCAATCGTCACGTGTACAATTAGTTTTAATAAACTCAGCATATGCTTTTCCAAAACCTTCATTATCATTAGGAAATTCTTTTGGATATTGTGCAAAGACAAGACAATTGCCAAATATTAAAAGACAGCAAAATAATGTAAGTTTTTTCATTTAAGTTTCTTTATTGATTCTCTTTTTTTTGAAATATAATACAATCCCAATTATTTTGAGTTGTGTAATAATTGGCTATCAAATTATGTTCCAAAGCTTTATCTAAAATTAATTTTGAATCTTCAGAATAAAACCCAGAAACTATTAAATTTCCGCATGTATTTAACATAGCAGCTATAGTATGCATATGTTCGTGTAAAAAATTACGATGAATATTTGCTAAAATAATATCAAAAACCATTGAACTTACTTTATTCAAATCACCAATTTCTGGATTAATCTTATTAGAATTATTCAAGCTAATATTTTCTATACAATTTTGATAACACCATTCATCATTATCCAAAGCTATACATTTATTTGCACCTAACTTTTCTGCTAAAATGGCTAAAATTCCAGTGCCTGAACCACAATCTAAAACAGATTTATCATAAAAGTCAATTAATGACATATTTTGTATCATCTGTGAAGTCGTTGGATGATGACCTGTACCAAATGACATTTTGGGTTCTATAATAATTTCGTGAAGTACATTTTTATTTACAGGATGAAATGTAGCTCGCACATAAGCAAAGTCATCAATTAAAATTGGCTGAAAACTACTTTCCCACTGTTCATTCCAATTTTTATTTTCCAGTTCTGATTTTGTAAATGAAGTAAGATGAGTTAGACAAATCTCATTAATAAAGATTTCACCGACTTCAGACTGGATAGTATTCAAATAAATTTCAATACTGTCTTCTTTTTCTTCAATACCTTCAAAATCTATTACAGAAAATAATCCTGAAAATTCATCTTTATCAAAATTCTCAGGATAAAGTATGCTATAGATATAAGTCATAAGCATTTTAATTATTCATAGATTTTATAATGGAAGAAAATTCTTCTGCTTTTAAAGAAGCACCTCCAACTAAAGCACCATCAATATCCTTAGATGCGAAGAGTTCTGAAGCGTTTTTTGCATTTACACTTCCACCATAAAGTATAGAGATTGATTCAGCTATTTTTGAATTATACTTTATTCTAATTTCGTTTCTAATAAAAGCATGTACTTTCTGCGCCTGTTCGGGTGATGCTGTTTTGCCAGTGCCAATTGCCCATATTGGTTCATATGCAATCACTATATTTTTAAAATTTTCTTCACTTAAACTAAAAATACAATTTGTTAATTGTGCTTTTATAAAATTAAAGTGTTCATTTTTTTCTCTTAATACTAATGATTCGCCGCAACAAAAAATAGGAATTATATTTTGGTTTTGTGCTTGTTGAATTTTCTGTAACAATTGCTCGTCTGATTCTTTAAAATATTGCCTTCTTTCTGAATGACCAATGATTACATATTTTACATCTAATGATGAAATTATTTTTGCAGAAACTTCTCCTGTATATGCACCTTGTTCATGCTCGCTGCAATTTTGTGCTGCTGCAATTAAATGCGGAAATTTTGTAAACATCGAAGCGCAATAGTGTATATATGGAAATGGCGATGCAACAACAGCTACTTTGTTTTCTGATAAATTATAGTCGCTATAATTTGCAATAATACTATTTACCAATGCTACTGCTTCATCTTTATTAGCATTCATTTTCCAGTTTCCAGCGATGATCTTTTTTCGCATTATTATCTTAGCTCTTTAGTTTGTTCAAAAATGTGTCTCAAAATAGTTGCATCTGTTTCTGATAAATTAATTTCACGACGTTCCATTACACGCTGCGCTACTTCATGTGCTTTTTCCAAATCAAATGTTTTTTCATTCCATGCAAAATCAGGAACAAATTTTGAATGAAATCCACTACCAAAAACGTTTGCACAAACACCGACCACAGTTCCTGTATTAAACATGGTATTGATGCTGCTTTTTGAATGATCACCCATAATTAAACCACAAAACTGCAATCCTGTATTGATAAAATCTTTAGAAGGATAATTCCATGCTTTTACTTTTCCATAATTATTCTTCAAGTTAGAGTTATTAGTGCCTGCACCTAGATTACACCATTCACCAATTACAGAACTTCCTAAAAAACCATCGTGGCTTTTATTGCTATATCCAAAAATTACCGAATTCGAGACTTCGCCACCTACTTTGCAATGTGGTCCTATTGTGGTATCACCATATATTTTAGTTTGCATTTTTAAAGTAGAATGAACACCTAATGAAAATGGTCCACGCACAGTACAGCCTTCCATTAATTCGCTGTCTTTACCTAAATAAATTGGTCCATCAATTGCGTTTAGTATAGAGCATTCACATTTCACACCATCTTCAATATAAATTTCATTTCCAAGAATTTGATTGGTTCCAGATAATTTATCTGGATTGGGTTTTAATCCAAGTAATTGAATATCATTTTTTATTTCTTGTCCATTAAGCGAAAAAATATTCCAGGGAAAATTAATTGTAGAATTATAGAATTGTAGAATTGTAGAATTTAACTTTTGAGTAGATAACTTTAAATCTTGTAACGAAGAAACAGAATTATTTGTTTTAATTGCAAAAACTGTTGTTTCACTTTTTAAAACTGAATTATCTTCTAGCTTTTCAATTACTTCTATTAATTCTTTTGTTGGCAAAACACTTGCATTTATGAAAACTGTGCTTTGTCTTTGTGTGTAAGTATATTTTGCTTGCAGATAATCCTGCGTCAGTATATCTATTTTTGTATTAAAATGCTTTTCCCATTTTTCTTTAATGGTTAAAATTCCAACGCGCAAATCTGCAACTGCACGTGATGCAGTCAGTGGCAATAAATTATTTCGTTCGTTTCCGTCAAAAAGGACGATATGATTAATCGGCATAGTGTAAAAATAAAAAAGTCGCAACGTAAAGTTGCGACTTTCCTAAAATATCTACTAACTAAATTATTTTTTAGCGTATTTTTTGTTGAATTTATCAATTCGACCAGCTGTATCCAGTAATTTTTGTTTACCAGTATAATATGGATGTGAAACATTTGAAACCTCTAATTTCACCAATGGATATTCGTTTCCGTCTTCCCATTTGATAGTTTCTCTGGTATTGGCACAAGATTTTGCTAAAAACATGTGGTCACAAGAAAAGTCTTTAAATATGACAAATCTGTATTCTTTAGGATGGATATCTGCTTTCATTTAAGTTTAATTTTGGAATGCAAAGGTAATGATAAATTTGAAAAAAAGGAAATTAGAAAAAATGAAAACAGCAATATTTAACAATTTATGTACACAAATTAGCTAAACGTCATCATTTTTTGATGGTAATCTTGAGAGCACCGCTTGTCTTCATGGTAGATGTTAAGGAAACATTTTGGATTTTTTTACCATCTTTTATGGTAATAGATGCAGTATTTGGTGGTTCCTTTCCAAGATTAATGGCATCTAACACTAAATAATTTTTAGTTTTTTCTAAATGGACTTTAAGTATTTTCTTTACCTTGGTAAGTAGTATATTTTGTAAAATAGGTTTTTTATTTAAATATAGATTGACAGAATCTCCATCTTCGTTATATCTGTCCCAATATTCAATAATAATATCTGCTGAACTTACCTCTATTTCATCTTTAACATAGACTGGTCTTAGTTTAACATCTTCAAATGTATCTATAATTGGTGCTCTATCTTCATTTTTAGCAACAATTTTTGTTTCTGATTTTGCTTCGGTGAATTGATTCGATGCTATATTTGTATTGGTTGTAGATTTTACAGAAATGTCAGGTACTTTTTCTTTTGAAATTACGGTATCTTTTCCTTTTGAAGTTGATGGATTTTGTGCTATTAATAATGGTTTGATTTGTTGTAGCTCATATTCATTCCAGAGTTTATCAAATTGCACAACCACGTCTAAATATTTTGCTTTATGTAAATAGGCAGAGCGAAGGCATTGGAACATATCTTTTTGTATATATTTTACTTTACAAGCATTGTTCTTTTGGCCAAGCAATAGCCAAGTATCAGTAAATGTCAATTCTGTTTCATCTTCATTTAAGTCAAATGTTCCATTTAAACAATCAATCCAATTACCTTGTTCATTCTCTTTTAATAATACAATTGTAGTGATTTCTAAATTGCGTTTATTACAGATAAATCCACTGATGTTGTATTCACCAAAATAGTAACCATCCATTATACGCAAGCGTGCTGAAAAGATATCTCCAGGCAGTAATTTTTCTACTTTCATTTGCACATCATAGGAATTATGAATATACTGTATAAAATTACCAACCCATACACCATCAATATCTTGAGATTTTACAATAGAAAATGGATTTATTGTAAACAAAAAAAATAACAGATATATACTAAGCTTATTCACCAAAGCAAAAATAGTTTAATTCACATTTAATTTGCAAATATGTTGCCAAACAGGTGTTGATAATTTAAGAAGTGGAAATTTATGCTTCTTTATTCGACATACATTCTTTTATGAAAGCCATTATCTCTTTACTTCCTCTATTTTTTTCTGCCGATGTTAAAATAGTATGTGGTAGTGATTCCCAATTTTCAAGCATTTTAGTTTTAAATTGCTTGATATTTTTTTGAATTACAAGTGCTTTATCTTTATCTGATTTTGTGAAAATTATGGCAAATGGAATACGAATTTCACCTAACCAATTAATAAATTCTAAATCATTTTTTTGTGGAGAAATGGTCGAATCTATTAACACAAATACATACAATAATTGCTCACGGTTCGAAAGGTAATATTTTATCATTTTACTAAACACCTCACGTGATGACTTAGAGACTTTTGCATAACCGTAGCCAGGCAAATCAACTAAATGCCAGCTTTCATCAATTAAAAAAAAATTAATAGTTTGTGTTTTCCCAGGTGTTTTAGACACTTTTGCTAATTCCTTTCTATTGGCAATTAAATTTATTAATGAAGATTTCCCTACATTACTTCTACCAATAAAAGCAAATTCTGGAAATTCTGTTTTGGGACAGTCGTCTGTTTTAGGAAATGCACCAATAAATTTTGCAGTTTGTATCAAGTTTTAGATTTAATAATGCAAAGATGAATACTATTTTTGATAGATTGATAACTAATATTGTACTTTTGTGTTGTATTTCTAAAAAAATATGGGAACTCCTTTAACTCCATACAATACTGGTGAAAGCAAAAAGCATCAAGTAGCTACCATGTTCAATAATGTAGCTAGTACCTATGACTTTCTGAATCATTTTTTTTCGTTTGGCATAGATAAATTATGGCGTAAAAAACTCGTAAAGCTTATTGGCGATTCTAATCCAAAGGTTATTCTTGATGTTGCCACTGGAACAGCAGATTTAGCTATAGCTGAAAGCAAACTAAATCCTACTAAAATTATTGGTGTGGATATTTCGGAGAAAATGTTAGCTGTTGGAAAAGAAAAAACTAAATCGTATCCAACTATTGAATTACAAATTGGTGATAGCGAGAATTTACAATTTGCAGATAATACCTTTGATGTAGTTAGTGTTGCTTTTGGAGTGCGTAATTTTGAAAATGTAACGGTAGGTTTAACTGAAATGAGAAGAGTGTTAAAACCCAATGGAAAATTATTTATATTAGAATTTTCAAAACCAACCAATTGGCTTGTACAAAAGCTATACTATTTCTATTTTTGCAACGTTTTACCATTAGTTGGTAAAATCGTTTCGAAGGATGCAAGTGCCTATACCTATTTACCTGAAAGTGTACGCATTTTCCCAGATGGAGAAAAATTTGTAGAATTATTGCATAATGCAGGTTATAAAAATATTGAATGCAAACCTTTAACTTTTGGCATAAGCACCATTTATATAGCAGAAAAATAATACTTATTATATTTTTCTGTTTTCCTGCATTCGTTTTTAGCCAACGCAATGTAATGGAAAATGATTTTAAGTATGCACGAAAGCCATATCACTTTGGTATTCACTTGGCTTCAGGGTTGAGTGATTTTAAAATAAAACAGAATGAAGCATTTGCTTTAAGCGATAGTATTTTATCGATTGGATCAAAATATGGTGTTGGATTTGAAATTGGTGCATTGATAAGCTATCACATCAATAAATACCTAGAAATAAGAACCATTCCAAGTTTTGTTTTTTCAAACAAAAAATTGAGCTATGAATTTGCAGACATAACTAATCATTCTGTAGTAATTAATCAAATTTACTTTGATTTTCCTTTTGAATTAAAATTCAAGTCTGAACCGATTAAGAATGTTAAACTTTATTTATTAGCAGGACTAAAATATGGATTTGACCTTGGAGAGAAATTTAAAGATCGTCGAAGAGCAGACGTTCCGCAGCAATCGGCTCATGATTTTGGTGTAAACTATGGTGTTGGAATGGAAATCCATTTTCCATTATTTATTTTATCACCTGAATTTAGAGTATTTAATTCTGTAATCAATCTTCATAAGCAAGATAATACATTGCCTTACTCAAAATATATACAAGGTTTATACAACCGTTCGTTTACATTTTCAATAAATATTGAAGGTTAAAATTTTATTTTATACTTTCTAATTTCTCTTTAATAGAAGCTTTTACAGTTTCCATTGTATCCTCAAAACTGATATTATTATCAACGATTAAATCGCAATGTAGTTTGTAAGGTAAAATAAACTTAGTGTAAGATGGATAAACATGATGCTGATATCTATATAATACATCTTCTAATGGATAATTTCGTTCAATCTGGTCACGTTGTATTCTTCTAATTAATTTAATATGTTCATCTGCATCAATAAAGATTTTGAAATCCATTAAATTAGAAACGTCCGAAAAGTGAAATACAAATATTCCTTCAATAATAACAATTGGAGCTGCTTTATATGTAATTAATTTTGGTTCTGCTAATGGATTGTTGTATGTATATTCTTTCAGTATTACATCTTCGCCATTTAATAATCGCAATACATCTTTATGGTATTCTACTTCTTTGAAAGATTCTGGCAAATCAAAATTCTTTTCGTTATTCGAATCAGTAACTTGTTCTTCGCGTGGTTTATAATAATTATCCTGACTTAAAATACACACTTCATCGGATGTAAAACTATTTGCCAATTCTTTTACAAAAGTTGTTTTACCGCTGCCGCTGCCGCCTGAAATTCCAATAATAAACGGTTTTTGGAAATAGGTATTCAAACCGGTATCGAATGTAACTCGCTATATCTTTTATTAAAAGGCTGGAAAGGAACCTG
>JANNVS010000449.1:0-2890 GCA_031414515.1 Sphingobacteriales bacterium
ATTTAAGTTTTGGGTAGTAAATTACATTTGTAAATAAGTGTTGATTTGTGCTAAACACGCAAAACCATCGCCAATTTTCAACCGTTGTTTATTTCACCACACTCAACTTTGCCAAATACGTTTCTGTATCTGAAGCAATAGAAACAATATACATACCATTTGGCAAATATTTATTAAACGTAAATGTTCCTACATTTTTTAATTCTGAAGAAAAAATATTTTTACCTGTAATATCTGTAATATTTATTACAGCATCTTTAAATTGTATATCTTTTGGAAGTTGAATCGTAAAATTTCCTGTAGTTGGATTTGGAAATAATTCAAAAGATTTCACCGTATTATTTCTTATGTATGTTGGTATAGTTGGATTCAATATTTTATATAAAAAATCTGTGGTTTTTTCTCTAATCATATTTAATGTTGCTGTTTCACTTGCTCTATCAACTGGATGTCCAAGTTCATTAATTGGATAAAATTCTGCATTGGTACCAAAGCTTTTTATCTTAGGAAATATTTGGTTGCCACCATAAAAATCACCTAGCCAACAAGCAACTGTAATAAAACATCCAATATTAAACGGAACCGTTAAATCTGGATTGTTATGAAAACCTAAATACTGAATATCTCTATTATTATTAATAAAATTCAAATCAGAAATTGCACCGCTGCAGCTTACAATAGCTTTTACACCTTTAATTGTATAACCAGGATTGCCACTATTACCATCTAAACCACCTAAATCTTTATATGCTGACTTAAAGAAGAAACCCATTTCTGTTGTATCATCTAAATATACAGTATGTAACATTGAAATTGCACCTGCAGATGAACCATAAATAAATATAGTATTCGTATCTACATTGTAGAAATTATTATTTGTTGCCACATCCTTTTTAATATATCGAATCGCAGCTTTTAAATCCTGTGTAGTACGAGCAATAGCACGATAAAAAGCATATGGATCGGCAAAATCAACGAATGGCGAAATCAATGTAGTTTGTTGCACACGATACTCAATGTTGGCTGTTACATAACCTTTCTTCGCAAAAAATTCTGCTGTTTTATTGATGTTCTGATCATTTCTGCTACCACCAACAAATGACCCACCGTGTACAAAAAATATTATAGGTCGCATAGTTGCCGTATCATTTTGCGGTTCATACACATCCATTAATAAATTTGTGAGTTGATTTTTATTATCGTAGTTGCTTCCGTATTGTATGTCAGCATGTTTAGTAATACTAAATACTTCATCTTTATAACGCGTTTGCGAAAATACAGAAACAGTTAAAACAGAGAAAAAGAAAAGTGTAAATAATCGTTGCATACCTTTCAATTAATGAATAAATATAAGATAATTATTTTACTTTTTTATTAAACAAACTACAACAAAAATATCAATATTATTTTTTGATTCCAAAAACTTAGTCGTTTAAAATTTGCAATCTGTATTCTTCAACTTTTGTCACTTTTTTTCTAAGTCAAAAAAAGTAACCAAAAAAGACAAGGCAAAAATATCGCTCCACGCTAATAGCCTACGCTTATCTGGCGATTTTTGCCAACCCGCGCTTCTTTTGCACCGTATATAAATCAACCTATGTAATTTCTTTCTATTTTAATAGAATCATAAAACTAAACCTTCTGAGGTTTGGTGCTTTTATTAAAGTTTGAAAAAATAAATAATATTACTTCGCCAACAACCAATTTTTAAATACATCAAAGTCTGCTGACATTGGAATGGATAATTTTTTACCATTAATAATACTTTCTAAGCGTTTTGGAATATGAATATGTGCTTCGATTAATGGTTCTACTATATCGCCAAATTTTACTGGATGCGCTGTCGCCAAAATAATACTATTTATAAAATAAGGATTCAAATCATTTTCATACACAAACTCATCCATACCTAAATAACCAACTGCTGTGTGTGGACACATAACATAATTAAAATCGTTGAATACTTTTTTAATGCATTCTGATGTTTGGTCGTTGTTATAAGAAAAAGCAGCAATTTCTTCGCGCACTTTTTCTGCATCGTTTCCATATAAATCCATTAAACGTGCAAAATTGCTCGGATTGCCAACATCCATGGCGTTTGAGATGGTTTGCACAGAATATTTTGGTTCAAAATTTCCTGTTTCATGATACATAGTAAACACATCATTGGAATTATTTGATGCAATCATTTTTGTAACAGGCAAACCCATTTTTTTGGCAAATAATCCAGCCGTTAAGTTTCCAAAATTTCCCGATGGCACAGAAAAATACAACGGCAAACTTTTATCATCTAATTGTTTGTATGCATAAAAATAATAAAACGATTGTGGAATTAAACGTGCAATGTTTATTGAGTTTGCTGATGATAAGGTCATCTTTTCATTTAATTCTTTATCTAAGAAAGCTTGTTTTACCAATACCTGACAATCATCAAATGTGCCATCAATTTCTATTGCGGTGATGTTTGCACCCAACGTTGTAAATTGTTTTTCCTGTATTGCGCTCACTTTTCCTTTTGGATACAAAATGGTTACTTTGATGCCTTCTACATTTAAAAAACCATGTGCAACAGCTGAACCTGTATCACCAGAAGTAGCTACTAAAATATTTACTTCTTTATCATTATCACGCAAAAAATAACCCATCAATCTACCCATAAAACGTGCACCAAAATCTTTGAATGCTAAGGTTGGTCCATTGTATAACTCTAAAACATTGTAATCGCCAACTTCAATTAATGGTGCATCAAAATTATATGCTTCTTGAATTATTTTATTTAATTCTGCTGATGGAATGGCATCACCAATTAAATGATGTGCGATATGATATGCCATTTCTGTGAACGTGTAACTATCTAAATGGTCCCAGAATTTTTGTGGTAATGGATTTA
>JANNVS010000450.1:0-1505 GCA_031414515.1 Sphingobacteriales bacterium
AACAGCGATTCCTATTGGAGGAATTTGGAGAGGTCAGGGCATTACTGATTCAGTAGCAGGCATTTTTAATTCATCCATTGTTCCAACTGGAACGTATCAAATTATTTATGTCTTAAATCCAAATGGCGGGTGTCCCACTTATGATACGTTACAAATAAAAGTAGTTGAAATCGTTGGATTAACAGCAGGCCCAGACCAAGACATCTGCAAAGGTAGTGGCACATTGCAATTAATTGGCAACCCTCTTTTTTCTGGAGGAAGCTGGATTGGAATCGGAGTTGTTAATACAAGCACTGGTGTTTTTGACCCTACTGGAATTATACCAGGGAATTATCAAATAGGATATGTTTATGCAGATACAACTGGAGCCTGTAAGGATACAGCCTATAAAAGAATAACTGTTTTTGATAGTGTACATGTTGATTTACCACCACCCATATTATGCGTTAATCAATCGTTTAATTTTGGAACCATTACTGGAAATATATCTAATGCAAACTGGAATTTTGGTGATGGAACACCAGATGCAATTATCATTAATCCATCACATACTTATACCAGCCCAGGAAATTATATTGTAACGCTTATTGCTGAAACAGCGGATAGATGCAAAGACACTATTAAAATTCCAATTAATGTAACTAAGAATCCACCATTATCATTTATTGTTATGCCAGATAGTTCTTGTACTGGAAATAACATTGTTTTTAGTTTTCCAGTAGGTCACGATACAGCAACGAACTATTTTTGGGATTTTGGAATCTCAACCGTGCAAAGCAACACACCAACTACACAAGTATTTTCTTTTCCAAAACCATTATTAAGAGATACCTTATATTTTGTAACACTTCGTGCAGATTATTTTTGCGGACCCTCTTTTTATACAGATACAGTAAAAGTAAAAGCATCACCAAAAGCAGATTTTGGAATACAGCCAATTGGTTGTTCGCCATTCACACCCATTTTAGCAAATACTTCTTATGGTTCGCCTACTAATTTTCTTTGGAATTTTGGCAATGGACAAACCACAACACTACAAAATCCTATAGCTCCAACATACATAAATATGACGCGCAGAGATTCAATCTATACCATAAGATTAAGGGTTTCAAATGCATGTGGAACAGATAGCGTGAAGAAAAATATTACGGTAAAAGCAAATGATGTGTTTGCAAAATTCTTTACTAATAATACTCAAGGATGTCAACCATTAACGATTGACTTCTTTAATATTTCTTCGCCAGGTGCAGAATTAATTTGGGATTTTGGCGATGGCACTTCAGCTTATGCAGATAATGTAACACATGAATATGATAGTGCTGGTATGTTCAGAGTAAAATTATTAGCAATCGGTTCTTGCGGTAGAGATTCTTTCTTTACAACAGTTACTGTTTTTGATACACCAAAACCAGGCTTTAATGTATTGACACCATGCGTAAATTCTAATGCACAATTTGTAAATACTACAACAAATGGCAATAGTTATGTTTGGGATTTTGGCGATG
>JANNVS010000451.1:0-5614 GCA_031414515.1 Sphingobacteriales bacterium
GAAGCTCAAGCCGGATTATTTTATGAAGTACACAGTGCTCGTCCTTTTTACGGAGAATTGGTGGAATTTATGAGCAGAGGACCAATTGTTGCAGCAATACTTGAAAAAGAAAATGCTGTAGAAGATTTTCGTAAATTAATAGGAGCAACGAATCCTGAACAAGCAGAAGATGGTACTATTAGAAAACGGTTTGCAAAATCTATAGGTGAAAATGCTGTTCATGGTTCTGATTCTGATGAAAACGCAGCTATTGAAGGAAATTTCTTTTTTAGTCAGTTAGAAAGATTCTAAATAGTATTAAATATGTCATTCTATCTAATAAATTAGAATGCTTATTAAAAAAAAGGTTCTCTATGAGAACCTTTTTTTATTTCTTTAGATTAATAAGCTAAATAATTTTAGAAACTGAATTTGCTTTCTCTTAGTTATAAAATAGTTGAGCAATGTCTTCAATCACTATATTATTAATACCTACAGAGTTTGTAATACCTGCACCAGCCTTTATAGTTTCTCCTTTCGCACTATAACCACCTCTTGTATAATTTGTAACGACACCTTCTGTAATATTTCCTGAATGTGTTACTATTTTCACTTTTATCTCTTTACCGTTTAAGAAACTTAATTTAGCTCCAAATAGATATTTATTTTCTGTCTGCTTCATAAAAATAGATTATTATTTTAAAAATTTCTATTAAGGTACTAAAATTTTATGGATTTAAGTAGTAAAGTACTAATAATTATGTAAATAACTCAATATCATAACTTTATATTAAATCCAAATGCATGTAAACATTCACAAGTTGCCCAAATACAGCATTTCATTTTTAAAAGTAGAGAGTTTGTTAAAAACAAGAAAAGGTTTCCAAATAGGAAACCTTTTCTTTTGTAGCGAGAGCTGGACTCGAACCAACGACCTTCGGGTTATGAGCCCGACGAGCTACCAACTGCTCCATCTCGCGATATATTTTTAAATAAAATGTACTTTTATATTTAATATAAATACGATGACCATCATCATATTCAATTATTTGGTAGGTCAAAATTACACTCTTTTATTTGCATAACAACATTAATTTTTAGTAAATTTATAATACAGTTATCTATTAGGATTTTTTTAAATAAAAATTAAGACCATCTACTATGAGCCATAAAGCAGGATATGTAAATATTTTAGGCAAACCCAATGTCGGTAAATCAACATTAATGAATTCTCTTATTGGTGAACGAGTTTCCATTATTACATCTAAAGCACAAACTACAAGACATCGTATACTTGGTATTGTAAATGGTGATGATTTCCAGATCATATTTTCAGATTTGCCAGGTATCATAAAACCTGCATATAAGATGCAGGAATCGATGATGGATTTTGTTCGCACATCTTTGGAAGATGCGGACACCTTTATTTATATGGTACAAATTGGTGATAAGCCTGAAAAACAACCAGATGAATATGAAAAAATAAAAAAGCTGAAGGTGCCTGTAGTATTGCTATTAAACAAAATAGATATTGCTGAACACGAAGAAGTGGAACAAGAGCGATTGTTATGGGAAACCGATTTTCCAACCGCGAAGGTGATGCCATTTTCAGCAAAATTTAATTGGAATTTAGAAACTTTAATGAATGATTTGGTAGGTTATTTGCCAGAAAGTGAACCATATTTTGGAAAAGATGAATGGACTGACAGACCAGAACGATTTTTTGTTACAGAAGTCATAAGAGAGAAAATATTATTAAATTACAAACAGGAGATTCCGTATAGTTGCGAAGTAGTATGCTCTTATTTTATGGAAGATGGTGATATTATTAAGATTTCAGTTGAAATATATGTAGAACGAGAAAGCCAGAAACCAATATTAATTGGTAAAAATGGAGAGATGTTGAAAAAAGTAGGCACACAAGCCAGAATAGATTTAGAAAAATTCTTCGGTAAAAAAATATTTCTTGAAACACATGTTCGTGTGTCTGATAATTGGCGAAATAATGAAACAATGTTACGCAAATTCGGTTACAGAGATAATTAATGTACTAATTTGGCAATGTAATAATGTAATAATGAGATTTTAGTAAATTGTATCTTGTTGTTAATCCTTACCTTTGCAGTTCTTAAAAAATAATAAGAGTTGGATTTTTACATTCTAATTCATAATTCTTAACTCATAATTTATAACTCAAAGTGTCATTTACAGTTGCCATCATAGGTCGTCCGAACGTAGGAAAATCCACCTTATTTAATCGTTTATTAGAAGAAAGGAAAGCTATTACAGATGATTTTAGTGGTGTAACACGTGATCGTCAATATGGTATTTCTGAATGGAATGGTAAGAAATTTAATGTCATTGATACAGGTGGTTTTGTATTGCATTCAGAAGATGTATTTGAAAAAGCAATTCGACGACAAGTTCGTTTAGCGATTGATGAAGCTGATTTAATGATATTTATGGTGGATGTCACCACTGGCATCACTGATTTAGACGAAGCTTTGGCACAGGAATTACGCAAATCGAAAAAACCAGTCTTAGTTGCAGTTAATAAAGTAGATAATACAGAACGCTCATATGCAGCAAATGAATTTTATGGATTAGGGTTTGAAAATTTATTTTGTGTTTCTTGTATGAGTGGAAGTGGTACAGGCGAAATCTTAGATTTTGTAACAGAACAAATTCCTGCTGATATAGAAAACGCGATAGATATTTATGCAGAGTTACCAAAAATTACAATTGTAGGACAACCAAATGTTGGAAAATCTACCTTGCTGAATGCATTAATTGGTGAGGAGCGAAATATCGTTACGGATATTGCTGGTACTACTCGAGATTCAATTCACACACATTATAATTTATTTGGCAAGGAGTTCTTATTGATAGATACAGCTGGTATTCGCAAGAAAAACAAAGTACATGAAGACTTAGAATTTTATTCGGTAATTCGTGCTGTAAAAGCAATCGAAGAAGCAGATGTTTGTATATTGATGTTAGATGCTACAGTTGGTATTGAATTACAGGATTTAAAGATTTTTGGAATTATAGAACAACGCAAAAAAGGAGTCGTAATTTTAGTGAATAAATGGGATGCAATTGAAAAAGATTCTAAAACAATTTTAGAATTTGAAGAAAAAATAAGAAATAAAATTGCTCCATTCAAGGATGTTCCTATCGTGTTTGTTTCTGCTTTAGAAAAGCAACGTATCTATCAGGCAATAGATAAAGTATTGGAAGTTTATAACAACAAACAGATAAAAATTCCAACGCATAAATTGAATGATGTTATGCTGGCGGAAATTGAAAAATATGGGCCACCTGCGTATCGTGGTGAGTATATTAAAATAAAATTCGTAACACAACTTCCAGCAACTACACCATCTTTCGCCTTCTTCTGTAATCATCCTGATTATCTAAAAGAAGCGTATAGAAATTATCTTGAAAACAAAATGCGTGAAAATTTTCCATTAACTGGAGTGCCAATCAATATTTTCTTCAGAAAGAAATAATTTTATTCTTAATTTGCTGTTATACTGATTTTTATTCAAAAACATTTTCATTTTTTTAATTCTAATATCGCACGCTGCACCATTTTGTCTTCTTGAGTGATAATAGCATAGAAGCCATCGTTTTTCCATATTTGTTTAGCAAAATATGCTTTCAGTTTATTACTTAAAAATACTTTAGATTTTTCTGAAAATGTAATTGTTGATTTACTTAACTCGTGTTCTAAACAGTATTTCAAAAACTGAGCATACAAACTATTATCTATCATAAAATTATTAGTGAACTTTTCAATGGTAGTATATTTTGCAAAAGTATTTTTATTAGCTAAGAAATAATTATAGGAAAATTCCTGTAATAGACTTAAACCATATACTTCGCTTATTAAAGGATTTAATATACTAGTATCTAGAGGCATAAAAATATCTGGAGTGATACCACCACCGCCATAAACAGTTCTTCCTTTTAAAAGTGTTTTATAGATTGTTTTTTTATTTTGTTTGAAGCTATCCTGATTGAATGCTTCTCCATCCTTAAAGCGTTTGGAAATATCTTGATAGTAATCATCAACATTGTCTTCGTATGGACGTTGTATGCTTCGCCCAGAAGGTGTGTAATATCTTGCAATAGTTAATCGTACAGAACTTCCATCACCTAATTCATATTCTTGTTGTACCAATCCTTTGCCAAAAGAACGACGACCAATAATGACACCTCTGTCCCAATCTTGAACAGCACCACTTACAATTTCACTTGCTGAGGCAGAACCTTCATCTATTAGTATAGCTAATTTTCCTGTTTCAAATAAACCCGCAGTTCTTGCTTTGTCGTAGGTTCTTGGCATAGTTCTACCTTCTGTATAAACGATTGTTTTACTGCCATCTAAAAATTCATCAGCAATGGCTGCAGCCTGATCCATGAATCCGCCAGGATTTTGTCTCAAGTCTAATACAAGACGTTGCATACCTTTTTTGTTGAGCAATTCTAGTTTTTCATAGAATTCTTCATACGTTGTTTTAGAAAATCGGTTTATTCTAATAAAGCCTGTTTGTTTATCGAGCATAAACCCAGCATCTACACTATACAAAGGAATTTTAGCTCTTTTTATGGTATAAGTAATTAACTTTTTGGTACCATTTTTTAGCATGGTGACTTTTACTTTGCTGTCTTTAGGTCCTTTTAATTTTTTCATCACCATTTCATTAGTGATTTTTATGCCAGCTGCAAGTGTGTCATTTATTTTAATAATCTTGTCACCAGCAGAAATACCTGCCTGTTCAGAAGGACCACCACTTATTGGAGTAATCACCTGAATAGTATCTTTTAAAATAGAAAATTCGATACCAATACCTTCAAAATTTCCTTCCATAATTTCTGCTTCATGTTTCATTTCTATTGGTGGTAAGTAAACACTGTGTGGGTCTAGTTTCTCCAGCATTCTTGAAATGGCATCGTCATATAATTTTTGCTGATCTACGGTATCTACATATTTGGCATCAATTAATCGTAAAATATAATCGAGTTTTGAGTTCGTAGAACTATTATAGAACACTTTATGTTTGGCTAAGTTTCTATCCTGAATCTTATATCCTAAATAAATTCCAGAAGCCAGTATTAAAGATAGCAGGAAAGGATAAAAAGCTTTATTTATGTTCATAGTGCAAATGTAAAGTTTTCTGTACTAAATTATTCTTAAATATGTTTAACACATTATAAGCAGACAAGTTTTTTATTTTAATTTTTGCTACTAAATTAGTGCAAAACATTTCATATATATTACATATAATTTCCCTAATATTGTATCCATAATCTTTAAATAAATACATATGAAGTTTTTTGTAGATACTGCTAATTTGGAACAGATTAAAGAAGCTGCTGATTTAGGTATTTTAGATGGATGTACTACAAATCCTTCTTTAATGGCAAAAGAAGGTATTGTTGGAGAAAAGAATGTATGGAATCATTATAAAAAAATATGTGAAATAGTAGACGGTGATGTAAGTGCCGAAGTAATTTCTACAGATTATAAAGGCATGATTGATGAAGGAAAAAAATTGGCAAAACTCCATAAAAATATTGTTGTAAAGGTACCTATGATTCGTGAAGGTGTAAAAGCAATTAAATATTT
>JANNVS010000452.1:0-20353 GCA_031414515.1 Sphingobacteriales bacterium
GCAGACAAAACTTTGCCAATTTCCTTATACTTTTCATCATTCACAGCACGTTGGATTGAGACAGTAGTATATTTACCATATAACGGATTTTTTTCAGAAAACCCTTTATCTGATAATAAAATATATACCCCATTTTTTCCTTGTTTAATAGGAACTTGTGTTGCCTTCTGAGCAAAGCAACTCAAGTAAAATAATAAGCCTATTAAAGTTGTTATATTTTTCATTTTTTTTAGTTTAATAATTTCTATTACCAATTCATATCTACATTAAAACTACCAGTGCCAGAAGAATATCCTGCATTTACAGATGGATGAACACATATTTTTCCACCACAAGGACAAGGACATACTTCGCAAGAATCCCAAAAACATGGGTCAAAACAACATTTCCAGGTGATTCCATTACCACATCCACTATCTGAACAACCAACATATGCCTGAGCTGCTGCACTTCCACTTCCGTTTATAGTCCAGTTGCCACTACCATATGCTCCAGATAATCCAAATCCAACACTTACATTAGCACCTGCTACACCAACTCCAAAGAAATTAGCTGAACCACCTGCGCCCCATTTCTGACTCACATCAAAACCATAAGTGCCAGAAGCAAAATTACTGTGTATTTTTAAATCCATATCTGCATATGCAAAAGCACATAATTCTGCTATTCCAGCAACACCATTACAATATGGATTGTCAGACATTCTGCCTTTTAATGATTTAAATGCCGTATGAATTCCATTTATTTTTCCTGCATTTAAATATTCTGTAGGAATAAATAACGTATAATCATTAAATTCAGGATGTGCCGCCCGATTTAAATTCCAAGCTCCTGTAATATTTAAATTCTCATTAAATAAGCCTAACATATTCATATGAGTATATACACCTAATAACCAATACGGATCAGAAGATTTTGCACTGGCAGCCAGCATAATACTGCCTGATGCACTCATACCAACTCCAGGTATAATATTAAAGCTCTTCCCTAAATTTGCATTGATATAAAATGACTTTTGAGATACATCAAATTTAAATTCTGCGTTTCCAACATTAATACTAGTTATAGAAGGCTCTGCTGAACCATAGAATACTGGTCCTGGCGGACTTGCTTCCACACCAACTATTATTTTTTCTAATGCTACAACAGCAGATGTTCCAGGTGCTAGAACCATCCTGCCTGTAAGGTTTACACCATATTTACTTTCTGCAGAATTATAAGAAAAACCACCACCTATATTTTCAAAAGTAACCACACCTATTGGTACAAAAATTCCTGTGCTGATATCTGCTTTTATTAATTTGCCACCACTTAGTTTTCTATATTCAAAACCCATACCCATTTCAGCTACACCTGCAATGTTTAATTTGCCATTTCCTACAAATTTATTATCTCCGAATTCAACATTTGCACTAAAACCTCCAATACCACCCATTGATGCAGAAAGCCCTAATTTATCGACAGAAACTTTTGATTCTGCATAATGGATACTTCCATTTAATGCACCGCCGATTCCTGGTATATCTAATCCAAAACCACCATCTATTGCAAATTCTTTCTTGCTTGGGAAAAAACCTAATCCATTTAACTTAAAAGTTGCCATTCCACCAGCAAAGTCAAAATTTAGATTAGGCTCAGCCGTGAATCCGAATTCTCCTGCAGTTGAGACCATGAAATCTTGTATGTCAATACTTTTATCCAGCAATGAACTAAACCCAAGTGAACCACCACCATTAATTTTATAATTTTCTGTTCCTGGAATTTTTCCAAAACTTAATGGATTACCACCAATTCCTTTAAATTCAGCTACATTGAAAAAATTGATGCTTCCTTTTAATTTATAAGAACCACCATTCAATCCATTTTTTGAAACATTGACATCAGAAAATTCAAAATTGGCAACTTCAGAAGCAGGAATTGGTATTGCAAGATTTCCACCAAAACGTAATCCATATTGATTAATACTTATATTTTTCAATACCATTTTCCAGGAAAGAAAATCAATTTCCGGATTTGGATTTAGATTAAGTTCTAATTTTTTAATATCACCATTCGTTCCAATTTGAAAAGTTTTAATTTCAAGTGTTGCATATCCTAAGCCTGGTATATCTTTTAAATCTATACTTCCTGCAAAAGAAATACCATTTTTATCTACTATAGTATTATTAAAATCAGGAGATAGTTTTACACCATAAACTTCCCAACCATTCACAGGAGCATTTAATTTTAGTGAAGTACTTGCTATTGAAGTTGCATTACTATAAAATGCATTAAATTCAGTAGTGCTTCCATTCAATAATTTATAGTTTCCAGCTGGCCAGGTTAATCCATATTTATTTCCAAATGTTTTATTTACATCTAATAATAAATCTCCTGTTATGATTCCTTTGGTATTATCACCACTATTTGCTGTTACTTTTATTCCACCTGATTTTTTTAAATTGACATTCAAATATTCAAATAATTTAAAATCTAGTTGAGCATCGGCTAAAATTAAAGTTCCAGATTTTGGAACAATACTATTTCCTTGTTTTATTACAACCTGATCTATAAATCCTAATTTTTTAGAATTTGGTATAGAGAATAAAGAATTTGAAGGAATATGAGTTAGCTGTCCGGAAATTTTAAATTCATTCTGTGCTACTTCTTGTTTAAAATCTAACAATATCAAATCAAATCCAAGAATTTTTGTTGCATCAAATCCAGGATCTTTTAATTCAAAATCTTGTGTGTAATCTTTCTTTTCAAAAACAAGTGTTTTTTTATCAGCAACTAATCCAGATTTAGAAGCGACAATAGTATATTCACCTACGGGTACACCTAATACATAATTTCCGCTTACATCTGTTTTAGTTTTGATATATGTTTTACCTTCTACAAATACTTCAGCATCAACTATATTTTTTCCTGCTGCAGTAACATTTCCGGTAAGCTTAGCACCACCAGTTAAACTGATTTCTACTTCTGTCGTATCTTTACTTGGTTGAACTGCAATTGAAGTCGTTGCTGCTATATAATTTGTTCCTGCAGGTGCTGATACAAATATATTTGATGAACCTTCAGGAACATTATTAAGAATTGCAAATCCATTAATATTCGATTTAAATTCTTTTTCTTCATCGTTTATCGTAACAATTGCATCAGCAATTGGATTTCCTGATTCTTTATCTTTTACTTTTACTTTTACATAAAACTGTGATAATTTAATGGTATCAATTGTGACACCAGTGCCATAATTTGTTTCAGAAATAATAGTTAATAAATCATCTAAATTATTATTAAATTTTAATTCACTTGCTACTATATTTAATCCTGAAACAATATCTGAAACTTTGGAATTTTTAGTTGGTTTTTGTGGCGAAGTAGTTGCATTAAAATCAATACCATTTAAACTACTAATTATTGTATTTCCAAAAAGAGTTAAAATATTTGTATTATCTATTGTTTTGTTTTTTTCAACTGTTACATTTTTTGGCATTTTTGGCTTTAAGTTTTCATTCAATTCTGCTGGACCAAATAAATCTACTTGAATTTCTTTTGTTTTAAATCCAGGTTTTGAAATAACTAATGTATGTTTACCGGCCACATTATAACCAACATATTGTCCATTACTTTCCGAATAAAATGATTTGCCACCATTTTTCCATTTTAGTTCTGCATTGTTTAATGCTTGATTAGATAAATCAGTAACTACGCCAGTTACAGGAATTAAAAGAGCAGAAACGTACAATGGATCTCTCTCCTCTTTTGCTCCGTCTTCTGTTAAGAATAATTTATTTGGGTCTGTCCATTCTTTTATTCCAGATCCACTTAATTTAAGTAAATAAGGTTCACTGCTGGCTTCAATATTTTTTATTTTAAACTTTCCATCTTTACCTGTTTTAGTGGTATAAACTTTATCATTTCTAAAAATAGTTACAGTTACGTCAGGCACTGGAATCTCTGTGCTTTTGTCTATTACTCGTCCTATAACTTTTGGTTTATCAGGAACTAAATGATATACTGCATTAACCGTTAATATATCATTTGTTGTACTTGCATTTGTACCAGAACCACCAAAATTCAAACTACCATTTGGTAGAAAATATAATGGTGTTTCTAATAATTTGTGATCTTCTGCTGATATTTGTAATATATAGATTTCGCTGGCATCATTTGCTTCAAATAATCTTTGAAATTTTCTATTACTATTATTCTCAGCTACAATTTCGTTAAGTGTAAATTGTATTACAGCTTCTAATCCTTTAAATGTTTGATTTGAAATTTTATCTTCAGTCAGTTCCTCTTTATCATTTGATTTCTTAGATTCTTTTTTATCTTCATTACCAAGTATTCGATTTCCTTCTGGATTTAAATATGTTTTATCTCCATAAAATCCGTTTGTTCGTAACACTTTTACATCTGCATTTTCTATTGTTTTTCCAAAAGCTCCAACTACTTTTACATTTAATCTGAAAGTTAAAGCCAGTCCTAAAATTTCACCTAAATCATATACTCCAAAATTTGATAAATCAATCGGAATTGGTAGCACAGGAAAATCAAATTGTGTATTATTAATTACAAATAATTCAACATTATAAAGTGCAAAATTAATATCACCTTTATTGTATGATATAGAAAAATTTCCATCTATGTCTGTTTTTGCAGTTCCTAATAGAACGCCATTTTTAATGATGTTTGGGTTATTTTTTTTAGCAAGATTTTTTGCTATTGCATTTTTTAAAAATAATCTTACTTCAACATAAGAATTTGACAATGGAAATCTATCTTTTCCTGCATTTTTTGCCATAGAAGTAACAGATTTATTCCAAATATCTTTATCTACATCAAAGACATTATAATCTGTATTTTTACTTACATCTTGTAAGCTAGATGTTACATTATATTCGCCATTACCAACAACCAATGGTGAATTTGAGCTAGTACCCGCTGATTCATTCATGCTTTGCCAAATACCCGAATTTGTTTCGCTTGATGCCTGACTGCTAACAAAAAAATCAGGATTACCATACATATCACTTTTACCTGCATCCTGTAAATTTAGATTCTTAGTCCCACTTTCAATTACAGAACCAGTTACTATATCTTTTGGTTCTTCGGATTTTTTAAATGCGTAAATTAGTTTACCTTTTATAACCGTTGTAGGAATTGGTTCAAATATCATTGATGGTGTAAACTGTATTCCATTTTTTGTTTTAACAGGTGCTGTTGTAATTGAAGGTTCTGTTACATTAACTTTTGTAGTTTCACCATAAGTGAACCAACATACTTCACTAATTCCTTTATTTTGGTATTTTTTATTGTCTTTTTTAACTGAAATAACATAAGCATACTTAGCTCCTTTCTTTAATGGTGGATCTGATAAATTATAAATATAAGAAGTACCAAAAACAGTTTTTTCAAAAAATGGCGGTACTGAAGTTGTAACTATTGCATCAAAAGGTGATTTATTTCCAACTACTTCTACCATTTTAATTAAATATTCTTGTGGTCCTCTTGATAAATCAGAAAATGCTGATGGATCCAACCACGTAAAAACTAAAACTTGTGGTTCTATTGCAGTTACATTGGTTTGGCAAGCAGGCATGATTGTCTTTGGTGGTTCTCTAAGAGAATTTGAAAAACTATTTCCAGAACCAATAATCCATGTTGCACAACCAGTTCCTGTAGTTGAAATTTTTACAGGCACGCCTCCAAAACTCCACATTTCTACGCAAAGCGAATATACACCATCAGGCAATTCACCTATTTCTCTAAAACTTTCTAGCTGAACAGTATTCATGCCAGTTGGTATAAGATTACTTTCATTAAACAACTGACTTAGTTGTGTAGAAGTTAATGAAACAGGAACATTCTGAACTAAAACACTACTTGCATATAACCCTGAGCTATTTATACTAGTTAATGTAATGCCATTATTGCCTGTTAGTTTTATTTGAGGATATCCAAATAAAGTTGTTGTGCCTGAAATATTAGTAGACATAACATTTAACTTTGCAATGTTATTAAAATCATTTATACTATTACTCGTTGGTGGTATTATTATTGTTGTAATATTTACCTGTGCTTTGATATTTATAAATATAAATAAGACACAGAACAACAAGATTTTTTTACTATTTTTCATCATTTTATTTTTAGTCGTTTCATATTTTAAAAGAATGAGTAGGTGTAACTCAACATAGTTCTATATTCAATAAAAGAAGGTGAGTTTGATATTCTGGATTTATTCCAAATTAAATTATTTGACAGATTTAATAAATGATGCTTTTCAGGTTGATAGGATAATCCAATCTGTGCATTTAATACAAATGCCTGTTTACTTATAGATGTTGAAATCATATCATTCAACGTCATTTTATTTTTTAAAAATTGTGCATTTGTACCAAATGAAACACCATATGAAATTAGAGAGATTTGATAATTTTTAATATAATTTGCAAAGAATGAACTTTGAATGGATAGGAATTTTTCTGCTAAAACACCTAAATAACTAATGTTAGCTAAATTATTAAAAAACTGACTTTGTGATTTAGTGTTTTTATTAAAATCTGTCAGGACGTTAAATGTTTCTGTCAATAGAATAGTATGCACTTTGCTTCCTTTAATTATGGTGTATCTTGGCACCAATACAAATGTATGATTCGCTTGATTTATTATTAATAATTCAGAAGGCGTTCCTTTTATAGAATCGTTAACTATTTTTTGTTTACTGTATGCTAAAGTATATTGTGTAGTAATCCCAAATTTTGAGATATTAAAATTATAACCCAATCCTGTAATAATTCTATTATTTACAAATGGCTTTTTCTTATTCAGGTTATCATTTAGATATTGTAAATTAAAGTTTAAATTTCCATTCTTATTCTTATGTAATGGAATGCTTTGTAATGCGCCAACTTTGTAAGTGTTTGTCTGAAAATAATAAGCACCATAAGAATTATAGTTTTGAGTGACTAATTCCATAGTTAAATTAGTCGTATACATTTTCTTTGAGAAAATACCATTAAAGTTCACGGCATGGCCAGCTATAGCTGAAAGATTTGGCTTAAGTAATACTTTTGCTAATTTAATATAATCATTCGGCAAAGTTCCTGTTTTTGAATAGGTTCTATCAATATTTGTAGTACTTATCGCATACTCTGCTTTTAGAGTTACATATTTACCAATTTTATTTGAGGTAACAATACTAAATGCTGCGTTTTCAGATGGCGCAAAAAATTGTTTGTTTCCTGTATCATTTATGATAAAAAGAGAATCTTTTTTAAATCTGTCCCAAGCTCTGAAATAAACAAAATCTACATAATTATTTTCTGTACCAACACCAATTTTCACTGCAAGTCCTAATCGCTTGTACGTTGGTGCATACGTCGATATAGAAAGAGAATCTAATTTTGAAGTGTCACCAACAGATGTTCCTCTATTAATTCTGCCAAATAATATTCCACTTCTGAAAATTTTTGGATTAGCTTCAACTCCAACACACAACATATTTTTACCAGCCATTGAATATTGGCTCCAGGATATATTTCTAAAGCCAGCATGTCCGGTAAGCCATTTATATTTTGGACTTACGCCAATTTGATTAAAAGGTTGATTAAATTTCCTTTCTGATTCGCCAACAACAAAAGAAAAAGGCAATTCAATAATATCTTTATATTTAAAATTAATTTCGCCATGCAATTGATATGTAAATGTTTTTTGGCGGTTTGGAATTCCATTTGCATAATATGCTCCTAATTGTGTGCCTATAGAACCAGAAATAGTAAATCCTTTTTCTTTTATCTTGTCTAGTCGACTTTTTTTTGATGCTTCGTTAAAATTTAAAGTTGGAGTATATGTAGAATCCTGTGCCAATGTATAATTAGCTTGAATTATAAATAGAAATATAAGTATGCAGTAAAAATTAATTTTATCCATAGTTTATGCTCAAAATTAATAATACAATGTACTATTAAATTTTAAACTTATCAAACGGTCGTTTTCAATTAGTATTCGTGAAAAAAATAAAAATCATTATTATTGTGTATGAATGTTATACATGCCATTTATCCAGAAAACTGGAAAGAATACGAATTAATTGATTCTGGTAATTTTGAAAAACTAGAACGATTTGGTAATTATATCACTATTAGACCCGAACCACAAGCTATTTGGAGTAAAAACTTGTCTGATAATGAATGGAAAAAACAAGCTCATGTACAATTTGTAAGTATATCATCTTCCAGTGGAAAATGGGAATTTTTGAAAGAAATGCCTGAAAACTGGGAAATTGGATATAGTCATCATCAATTAGATTTAAAATTCAATTTGGCTCTTACTAAATTTAAACATATCGGAATATTTCCTGAACAAAGCGTGAATTGGGATTTTATTTTTCAGAAGGTTAAACAAATAGAGCAAAAGGTAACCGTACCGAAAGTGCTTAATCTATTTGCTTATACAGGTGGCTCAAGTATAGCTGCTTGTGCTGGTGGCGCTGAAGTTTATCATGTAGATTCAATTAAACAAGTAGTAAGTTGGGCAAACAGAAATATGGAATCTTCTCATTTAAAAGATATTCGCTGGGTTGTAGAAGATGCAGTGAAGTTTGTAAAACGTGAGGTGAAACGTGGCAAAGTCTATCAAGGAATTATTTTAGATCCACCAGCCTACGGACATGGAACAGATGGTGAAAAATGGAAACTAGAAGATCAAATCAATGAGATGATTTTTGATGTTTTAAGTCTATTAGATAAAGAGCAACATTTTTTTGTATTAAATACTTATTCATTAGGGTTTTCTTCTTTAATTATTGAAAATCTAATGTTAGATAATTTGAAGAAAGTAGGTTTAAAAAATATACAACCAGAATTTGGCGAATTGTATATTCCATCTTTCACAAAACAGAAATTACCACTTGGCGTTTATTGCAGATTTTAAAAGAAAAGAAGGTTACATTGCTGCAACCTTCCATAGAAACATAAAAACCCTTGTTGAGATATAGAGTATAACGAGTAGAAATACCTAATATTGTAAAGTAACCCTTAAAATAAGTTAAAAGTAATCGAAATAAAAAAGGAAATTAAGTGTGCAACCAATCAGGAAGAATGGTAAGCGATTTTCTCAAAGAATTCTTTTTTCTTTCTTCTTGAAATTTCCACTTTTGTATTATCTGACATTTTTGCAAGATAATTGCCAGCATCGTGTTCTATATTTTTAATCTTTGTAAGATTAATTACAAAAGAACGGTGAACACGCATGAAATTTAAGGATTCAAGCATATCTTCAAATATTGAAAGTGTTTTGGAAGCAACGATTTTTTTATTGTTTTCTAAATATAGAACCGTGTAATTGCTTTCTGATTCTAATTTTATTATATCTCCTACTTTTACAAATAACGCACCTTCATTGGTGTTTATCATGATTTTATTTTCTTGTAAATCTTGCTGTTTTAATTTATCGACATAAGAAGTTAATTCCTCTACTTTTAACAATTTAGTGTAAACTTCTAATCGTTTCTTTACTTTCAATAACGCGTCATTCAACTCCGCAAGTTTTACAGGTTTAACTATATAATCAGCAGCATTTTTCTTAATAGCATCAATTGCATATTTATCATGTGATGTAATAAATATAGTTTCAAAACTACCGAATTCATCGTAATGACTCAATAAATCAATTCCTTTTCCATCAGGCAATTCCACATCTAATAATAGCAGTTGTGGATTATGAAGTTCTATAGCTTCTTTTGCTTGGCGAATGGTAGCACAAGTTGCTAGTAAATTAGTTTTTATAGATGCCTTAGGAAGCAAATCCAACAACATATCCCGAAAAATCGGGTCATCTTCTACTATTACTGTTGAAATCATAAATATAGTAAATGCGTATTTTTATGAAATTAATGTTTATTTTTCAATTTGCAAAACAAAAATGGAAAGAATACGAAATATAGAAGACGCAAAGGAATACATTTATAATTTCAATTTATACAAAACTAAAACTACAGAACAGGATGTTCTTTTTAATAAATTAGCTCTTTGTGAACAAATTGCATTAGAACATAATGAAAAGAAACTCCTTATTCATTCTCGCATTTTCCTTACCGATTATTACATTCAAATAAACGATATACACAAAGCGTTAAAGTTAGCTTTAGAAAACAAAAGCTTAGCAGAAAGTGAAAATTTTGAAGAAGAACAATTAAACTGTTATTCAGGCTTATTAAATATCCATCATCTTCTTGGAGATTACAGCTCATTAGAAGAACTAATATCTATTTACAGAGAAAAATTAATAAACTCAAACAACATAAGTAAATTATGCAGTTTATACATAATATCTGGTATACAGTACTATACACTCAAAGAACATAAGAAATGTTTTGAAGCAAATGAAAAAGCAATAGAATATGCATTGCAAATAAATAATACACAACTTTTAATACACGTATATAATAATTATGGCTTCCATGCATTGAACTATGATTTAGATTTATCGCATAGTTTATTATTAAAATGCATTACACTTATAAAAACTGGAGATAATGATTCCAACTTATATATGTTGTCTGTAGTCAATATTAATTTAGCAGATTTATATTTTCTAAAAAAGGATTATAAAAAATGCAACAAATGTTTAGATATATCAATCAGTATTTTAAAGAAAATAAATAATAAAAACTTGCTTTTAGAAGCAGAAAATAAATTATGCGAATTATTTATAAAAATAAAGAAGTATGAAACCGCCAGAAAAATACTTATCAGAAACGAAGCTATTTGTCTGGAATCTAATAATAGACATATTTTAGTTACAATTTATAATAGTTTTCATATATTATTTAATATACTAAACGAATCTAATTTAGCTTATCAATACTTATTAAAATATATTGAACTTAAAGACGCAATTTTTAATGAAGAATCCGTAGAGAAAATTAGAAACCTGCAAATAACAAATGAAGTAAAAGAAATAAAATTACAACGTGACCATGCTGAACGTCTGGCACATCTAAAGCATGATTTTCTAGCTAATATGAGTCATGAAATTCGAACACCAATAAATAGTGTTCTTGGAATTTGTTATTTGCTACAACAAGATAATTTAAATGAAAAACAACAAAGCTATATTCATCGCCTTGAACGAAACAGTGAAAATCTTTTGAACTTAATTAATGAAATTTTAGACTTATCAAAAATTGAAGCAGGAAAGTTAGAATTAATTTCTGCACCATTTTCTTTCAATTCCGTTTTAAAAGATGTGACACAATCTTTGCAACAAAAAGCAGATGAAAAAAATATTGATTTAATATTTAAATCATCAGCTGAATTAGAGCGCATAATTTCTGGAGATGCACAACGCATATCTCAAATTTTAATTAACATTATTGCGAATGCTATAAAATTTACGGATAAAGGATTTGTAAAAATAAGTACGACAATATTAAGTACTAAAAACAATTCTGATAAGATGATGATTTCATGCATTATTGAAGACACTGGAATTGGTATACCTAAGGATAAGATAGAAACTATTTTTGAACGCTATGAACAAGCATACGCAGGTATTAAAACAAAATTTGGCGGAACTGGCTTAGGACTGGCTATTTCAAAAAGATTATTAGAATTGATGGATGGTCAAATTGCAGTGAAAAGCCAATTGAATAAAGGAACTACATTTAACTTGACTTTTCCTTTTGCTACACAAAATATAAAAATAGAAACGGCAGTATTTTCTGAAATAACTGATACTTCTTTTTTAGATAATTTTGATTTTATAATAGCAGATGATATTGAAGAAAGCCGATTAGTAACCAAAGAAATTTTGATGCATTTTAATCCTTCTCTATTTATTCGAGAAGCAGAAAATGGAAAAGAAGTATTACATTTATTAAAATCAAAAATACCAACTATACTTTTGATAGATTTAGATATGCCAGTAATGAATGGATTTGAAACCGTAACTGAAATCAGAAAAAAATATCAAGCTTCATCTATTATAATTATTGCTTATACTGCTGGTTTGCTTTCTATGACAAAAGAAGAAATATTAAATCTGGGTTTTGACGAATTACTATTAAAACCATTTAAACCAAATGAACTATTACAAAAATTATTTTGGGTGATGAACAGGAATTTCATATATAAAAAAGCCGAAAGTAAACTTTCGGCTTTTTTTATAGTATTTTATTTATTTATTAATATCGGAAAGTTGGAGGCCACATAACAACTTGCTGGTAATTACCTGGTGTCGGTTGAGTTACTTTTGGTCTTATGAAATCTCCACTTCTATACCAATAAATTCCTTGTGGAAGTTTATAAAAATAAGTTTGGCTACAATCAGGAATAACTTCATAACGTTTTTCTGATCCAACAGTGTCGGTTGCAGGATTAGTTGCAGGTTGTTTTAATGTAAAAACATGTGCAAAACAAGTATCTCCATTACAATCAATTGCTGTTTGATAAGAAGTAGTGCCATCTCCAGATAATGGTTTTCTTGTTTGACCATTAATAATAACATATGATCTTGTTCCAGATGCTAATGAACCACTCTGAATAAGGTAAGTAAATGTAAATGTTAAATTAGCAAATTTAATGGAATCAACTTCAACATTATCTTCAGTAGTATTAACGAGATTAACTTCTACTCCAGGTAGAGGTTTTGGCTTTAGTTTCCATTGGTACAATGCAAATGCAATCATTGCAACAAGCACTGCTATTAAAACTAAGATGTTCTGGTTCTTTTTCATAATTTTTTATTTTAATGGTTAGTTAATAAATTGAATTTAACGCTTTATTTTGTATAATCAAGAGTTTATATATAAAAATATTTTTGATTGCATATTTTTCTTATACTAAACAGCAGGTAATATTGCCTGCTGTTTAGATAAAAACAAATTCCAATCGTACTTACCTAAATATTCAATAGAAATCAGTCTATCTTGAATATTTTTGGTTGCTTGGACATTTGTACATATTACTGGTGTATTTAGCATACTTATGTTCATTGATATATTTTGCATTGCTTTTGCAAGCCCAAGTTCCACAACCTGTAGCATTTTGAGCGCAAGAGGTGAACATCAATGTCAATCCTACAAAGAATAAAAAGAAAAGTGTTTTAAAAGCAGTAGCTTTTGCTGTGCAGGCCACTATTCTTTTGATAGTTGCGTTTGCGTTGTTGTTTATTTTTTTCATGTTGTTTGTTTTTATTGATGTAAACTTAGTTACAACAAACAACAGGCAACCAAACGAGTGAGTAAACGGTAATAATAATTCGTGAAAGGTAAAATAGAGAAGAGAAATGAGATAATAGTTGTAATAATTCTGAATTGAGATTTCAGAATTATGATTTAAAAGTCTGTCTAAATACTAAATACTATTTACAAATTACTCTTTAAACTCTTTCACTACTTCTATAAAATATTTTGCTTTTTCAAAGTCTACATCAGGATATACACCATGACCTAAATTGCAGATATAATTTTGATGACCAAAAGACCTAAGCATCTTTTCCGTTTCTGATTTAATCGTTGTTTTATCAGCATATAACACGCATGGGTCAAGATTTCCCTGTAACGTTTTATTCG
The DNA here is from genome assembly GCA_031414515.1 of Sphingobacteriales bacterium. Taxonomy (GTDB): domain Bacteria; phylum Bacteroidota; class Bacteroidia; order Chitinophagales; family JADIYW01; genus JADJSS01. The sequence continues at coordinate 13,565 of JANNVS010000452.1, forward strand.
GTGCTTGGCTCCTAGCCTTTTGAGGCTCAATCGTCCAGTCTAAACCAATAACATCACAATTAGTTTGTGCAAATTCTTCTAGAATATAATGTGCATCTTTTGCAAATAAAATTACTGGAGCTTCTGTTATAGCATCGGTAATTTTTTTCATATACGGCAACGCAAATTCTAAGTATTGTGCTTTACTCAATACGCCAGCCCAACTATCAAATACTTGAACAATATCTGCGCCATTCTTTATTTGTTCTTTTAAATAAGATATAGTAGAGATTGTAATTTTATCTAATAATATATGTGATAGAACTGGATTAGTGTACAACATTTTCTTGGCTTCAGAAAAAGTCTTACTGCCTTTTCCTTCTATCATATAGGAAAAAATTGTCCATGGTGCACCAGCAAAACCTATCAATGGCACTCGATTGTTCAATTCGTTTTTAGTAAGTCTTAATGCATCAAAAACATATTGTAAATTAGGAATAACATCTGTGGTCAGTTGCTCCACATCCTTTTCTATCTTAATTGTTTTTGGAAAAAATGGACCTTTAGTTTCCACCATTTCATAATTTAAACCCATGGCTTCAGGTATTACTAAAATATCTGAAAATATAATTGCAGCGTCTACTTCTAATATATTTACCGGTTGTATAGTAACTTCACAAATCAGTTCTGGATTTTTTACCAATTCTTTAAATCCATTCACACTGCTACGCACAGCTCTGTATTCTGGTAAAATTCTTCCGGCTTGTCTCATTAGCCAAACAGGAATTCTATCTGTTGGTTCGCCTTTTGCAGCTTTTAAAATTAAATCATTTGTTAACATATTGGGCAAAAATACGGAATTATTCGATTTATTTTTTGTTGTAGATTTGTGAAGTAAGTTATTTGTTACAAGGTTAAAGGTTAAATTGATAAATCAATTAGGTTAAACATTATAATTTTTACCATTTTGATTATAGAAATAAAAAAAATGAGTGCAGCTGTAGAAATAAACAATCCAAGTGTATCGAAGATAATGCCACGAGTGGTAAATATCAAAAATGCAAAAATCATGCATCAACAGCATTTAGTACTGGACAATGTAAATTTTGAAGTTCGTAAAGGTGATTTTGTATATTTGATAGGAAGAACTGGAAGTGGTAAAAGCAGTTTACTAAAAACTCTTTACGGCGATTTAGAATTTAATATAGGTGAAGCTGATGTATGTGGTTATAATTTAAACACGCTAAAAAAATCTGATGTTCCTAATTTAAGAAGAAGATTAGGAATTGTTTTTCAGGATTTTCAATTGTTGTCAGATAGAAATATATTTGACAATCTGGATTTTGTTTTACGTGCAATTGGTTGGAAAGATAAGGCAAAAATTAAGACTACAATAGAGGAATCACTCGAAATGGTCAAATTGACAGATAAGATGTTAAAACATCCTAATCAACTTTCAGGTGGCGAACAGCAGCGAGTTGTAATTGCACGCGCATTGCTGAATCATCCGGAATTAATTTTAGCAGATGAGCCAACAGGAAATTTAGATCCTGAAACGACAGATGAAATTATGAGTCTGTTTTATTCTATTTTTAAAGAAACACATACACCGATGATATTTGCTACCCATAATTATCAGTTAATAGAAAAATATCCTGGAATTATTTATCAATGTGCTTACAACTCTATCAATAGAGATGATACTCATTTTAATTACTAAATAGTCTTGAGGAAAAACTACACCGAAAACTTATCCGTTTCCTAATGCTTTTGCTAAATCGTTCAACTGACTTCTCCATAATTCTTTGGAAGAGTCTATTTCATCTTTATATGCATAGTCAGTTACAGTAAGAATTGTTTCTTTAGTAATATCAGTTACAGTAATTCTGTATTCAAAAAATGCTTTTTCATCAACTTCATCATCCCAACGTAGTTTAATGAATTCATCTTCTTCATAAACTAATACTTCTGCAATCTGTTCTTCACCATTCCATTCAAATGTAAAAACTTCACCATTTGGGTCTAAATCAACATAATCTGCAAACCACTGAACTAGCCCAGATGGTGTCGTTAAAAAGTTATATAAAATAGCAGGAGACGATTTAAATGTTCTGTCTACTGTAAATTGAATTTTTTTGGCCATACTTTAAACATATAATTGCACAAATTAAACAAAAATTTGAATTAAGCAATTTTTGTAAGATTTTTTTTTGAATGTTTCTATTCGTCATTGATAACATAACGCAATGAAGCAAAGAAATCAATTTCATTATATAGAAGGCTACCTACATTGCGATGACGTTTATATAACCTCACCAACAACAAAAAAACTACCTGTGATTAAAATTAAATCATTGTGTGCTGCTTTTGATTTTGCAACACCTACTGCATCTTTTGGATGATGATAGATGCTACCATTCAATTCATGCTCAACTGCTTTTTTTTGCAATAACTCAACCTCTAATTTTCGAGGTAGTTGTGGTTCTGTGAAATAATAGATTGCATCTTTAGGAAGTAAGGTTAAGATTTTATCAATGTCTTTATCTTTTACTGTACCGTACACGATATGTAATTGATTATATTTTTCAAATTTCAATTGTTCCATCATCATAAGTACACCATCTTCATTATGAGCTACGTCAGCTATCACTTTAGGATGATTTTCCAGCACTTGCCATCTTCCTTGAAGTTTCGTGTTCTTTTTAATGTTTGAAAAACCAAGTTGAATAGCTTTCTCTTTTATTACAAATAAATTTAGCAGTTCAATACAATTCAATGTTGCAAACACTGTTTTTATATTTTCCTTTTGATAGGCAGAATGCAAATCACAACAAATATTATAATGCTTTTCATTGACGTATGCATCTGCAATCAAAAAATTAGGTGTATTTACTATCTTAAAATCCTTTACTATATCATTAGCAAATGTAAGTGGTGCATTTTCCCGTTTTGCTTTCTGAATAAAAATATCATCTGTCTCCGTATTTCTTCTTCCAATAATTACTGGAACATCTGTTTTAATAATTCCAGCTTTTTCAAAAGCAATTTCAGACAAAGTATTTCCTAATAAATTTTGATGATCATAGCTGATATTTGTAATGATAGAAAGTATTGGTGTTATCACATTAGTAGAATCCAATCTGCCACCAAGTCCTGTTTCGATTATCGCAATATCTACTTTCTTCTTTGCAAAATAATCGAATGCCATAGCTACCGTAATTTCAAAAAAAGATGGTTGTAGTTCTTCAATTTTTGGTTTTATTTTCTTTGTGAATTGTGTAACAAATTTTTCTTTACAAGGTTTCCCATTTATTTTAATTCGTTCTCGAAAATCTTTTAAATGTGGTGAAGTATATAAACCTGTTTTATAACCTGCTTCCTGAAAGATAGAAGACAGCATATGTGCTACAGAACCTTTACCATTAGTACCTGCAATATGTATGGTTTTTAATTTGTTTTGTGGATTTTCTAAAAACTCACAAAGTAGAATTGTATTCGTTAAATCTTTTTTTATGGCAGCTTCACCAATACGTGAAAACATTGGCAACTTATTATAGAGATAGTCGAGTGTTTCTTCGTAGGTCATTTTCAAATTTGCAGTTGGCTATTAAATAGTTTGCAAATTTGCAGAAATTAAATGTATGTTTCTATATTAAACCAATAACTTTATTTCTTCACTGCTCTGAAACTATGAAAAAATAATCGTCGCCAACTTGGATGCTGATGTATTGTTACGTTTTCAAAACCATTTTTTTCTAACAATAATTTTATTTGTGTTGGGTTTAAAAATTTTAATACACTTTTTATAAGATAAGTATAAATATTAGCAGAGCCTGAAACAATTGTACAAAAAGGAACAATAAACCCATAGCCTAAGATTGTCCATAATGGTTTTGCATACCAAGTATCACTCAACGAATAATCGTGAATAACTATTTGACCATCAGGTTTTAAAATACGATTTAGATTTTTGATGCATAGTTCATAATCTGGCATATTACGTAATCCATACGCCATAAATATAGCATCTACCGAATTAGGTGCAAAATTTAATTGCATAGCATCCTGCAATGAGATTTCAATCTTGCCTTCTGAGATCTGTTTTGAAAATTTTTGTTCTGCAACGGATAGCATTCCTTCAGAATTATCTATACAAATTACTTTGCCTGTCGTTATTTTATTAATAAATGACAAAGTGGATTTACCGGTACCACAACATAAATCCAAAACTAACTCATCTCCATTCAGCTGTAACAAATTACCACTACGATTCAAATCATCTTGATATCCTTGACTCATAGATGTAGCAAAATCATATTTATCTGCTACTTTATTAAATTCTTTTGGAACTATTTTTTTATTTTCAAATAAAATGGATGCTGATGTGTTTTGCATTATACTTTAACGGATAATGAAAGAATTTGTTTAATATTTATTGATTACTGTACACTAAACTTGAATGAAATGGTTCCAAATTGCTCCTCATCTGTTCCTAGGTCTGCACTAAATTTTGATTTAAGAGCACCTTGTTCTGCTAATTGGATTAAATATGTATCTGTAGTTGTACTTCCTTTCTGCTGATATTTTGCATAAACGACATTACCATTTTTATCCACTTTAATACTGACAACGACCTTACCAGTTTTTTGTGAATTATCGAAAACTAATGGCTTTTGACGCCAGGTTCTTCCTTTTAAATCATAGCTCATACCATCACCACTTCCAGGTCCAGTTCCATTAGGTCCAGTACCTGTACCATTTGGGTCGCCACCAGGTTTTCCCCATTGTGCTCCTTGATTTCCGCCTGGCTTTGTTGTTCCTTGTCCATTGCCTGGTCCTGTTCCAGTTGAGTTTCCGTTTGAATTTCCTGTTCCAGTTTTTCCTTTTGTAAAAACACCAGCCATCTGGTCTTTAATTTTTTTTGACTCAGCCTCACGTGCCTGACGTTCTATTTCAGCTTTTCTCACTAATTCTGCAATTCTTTGTTGTTCTAATAAGACCTTCTGTTCGCGAATTTTTTCTTCTTTTTGCATCCTTGCAATAGCAATAGCTTGTGGGTCTTCTGAAACTAATGTATTATTTTGAGGAGCTTTAATGGGTGACGTTATTGTTTTTACTGGCGTCGGTGTAGTTGGTGATGGTTCTGGAACTGATGTAGTATTTTTTGGAGACGAATTTTGTCCACCTGCTTCCAGTAAATTATCATCGCCTAAACCATCTTTATTATCTCCAAAATCTATCATCACACCTGAAATAGCATCTTCTATAATAGGATGATGTAAAGTGATAAATAATAAAGTAATAAACAGAGCTAGCAAAACTACAGTTGTAATTATAAACGACTGCTGATTAGACTTGTTTTGTTGTAATTGCACTGTCTGTGACATTTTTAAGTTTTTAGTACTTATCTATTTAGATTTGAAAATTAAGTGTATTGTAATCAATAACCAATTTCTAAATATTAACTACTGTTACTAAACTCAAAATTAGTGCCATTATTGTGTTAAAAGAAGTTTGCAACCAACACTTTATCTATTTTTTCTATTAATTCCTGTGGTGTTAACGCTTCTTTTTCCAGTATAAAATTGGTGATGAGCTTATTTGGAACTTCTTCAATATGATTGAAAATAACTTCTACATTTTCCGGTGCATTTTTCCATATTTCGTCGCCAGATTTTTCTTCTTTACCTATAAAAGTGCCTAAAACCGACTGTGGAAAGAACTTCTTATTTAGAATTTTTCGACTATCTGCCAATACAAAAACTGGGATTTCATAGGTTTTGGCTGCAGCTACAATTAAATGTGCACCTGATTTGGAAATAAAGGTTTCGTGCATGATAATATCACAACCCAATAAGATAATATCTATTTCAGGTAGAAACTTACCTAAACCTGCATCATCAATTACTTTTATAGTTAAGCCTTTTGCTGCAATGGATGTTGCCTGTTCTTTTCCAAATTTATCTTTTAATGAAATTAATTGTATAATATTGACTTTCTTTTGATTAACATTCAATAAATCAATTAAAGATTGAATATTAATATCGTTACCGTACAATAAAATAATTTTGTTTTCAAAGTCGAAATTCTGGTTGGCAATTTCTGCAGTTTTTCGGTCAACGTTTTTCCAGCGTTCATGAAAAACCTCTAAGAGTTCTTTGATAACGATAGGTTGGTTTTCAGGATCTATTTTTAATAAGAAATGATTGATATAATGATTGATAGACGTAATATTAGGTTTTTCCATAATTACCGTTCTTAAACCTGTCAACATATCGCGTACAGAATTGGAAATCTTATTATCAGAAATTAGAGAAATGAGATTATTAACCGTTTTAGTGGCATTTTGAAAAGCTTTCGCACTTTCAACTATCGGATTTTCGGTTATTTTTTTGAAGATAGACATCGTTTATGTAGAAGAATTATAGAATTTATGAATTAGTGAATAATATAATTATGCATAAAAACCATAATTAGAAATTGTACATCGTTAATTGTCAATCGTTAATCATTTCCATTTTATATTACAACCTATACTTGGAAATTGTTTTTCGTTCACATCATTTCCTGCTAAAATAGCATTTAATGCAGCGCGAATATCTTTGCCATCAGAAATACTATCGTTTTTTGGTCATGAGTCATCTAATTGTCCGCGATACACACACAACAAATCTTTACCAAAAATACTAAAATCAGGTGTACATGCAGCCTGATAGGCTTTTGCAACTTCCTGTGTTTCATCATACAAATACGGAAACGGATAATTTTCTTCATTCGCGTTTTCTTTCATCAACTCAGGTCCGTCTTGCG
>JANNVS010000453.1:0-1762 GCA_031414515.1 Sphingobacteriales bacterium
CTTGAGAATCTATAAATATAACCACCTTTAGATGGATTGTATCCTACAAGACCATCACCTAATGAACTTTGAAAAATAGCTGGATCAATTGTTAGAGAAACAAAGGTATAAAGCAAGAAACAAAACCAACACAACATTAAGTTTGCATAGACATATTGCTTTATAGTTATTTTGTTAGACCTAATTGCGTAATATATTAGACTAACCATTACTACATAAAATCTTGATGAGGCACTAAATAATGCTTTTAATATTTTCACATCAAAGATTAGATGGACTGTAATGGCATTGTATATTGGAAGCAGCAAGGATAAAAAGATGATTACGTCGATTGGGTTTAACTGTTTTAGTTGAAATATTTTATAGTAATAATATATTCCAGCAAAAATAAATATGAATGGTAATGCAAAAACAATGATTAGACCGATAGTCTTATTTGCAGATTTAAATTGTAGCAAGATATTACTAGTGAAAAATAGACAAAAGAAAAAAAGGCCTATGACTTTGCCCTCAAAAAAAGGCTGATCTCTTGTATATAAAGGCTTATACGCGAAATTCATTACTTCTGTTTAATTAATAAAGATGGCATAAAGTTACCTGTTTTCTGTTCTAAATAACCATATTTCTCGGGCTTATTAAGCAAATCAAAAAGAATCGTATCATTTTGAACACTATTTAACATCGTAAGTGTTGGTGTCTTATATATTATGTCAAATTTATTCGATATTAAGAAGTCGCTTAATGAAATTATTTTACGGTCACGAAGGTAGATATAATTTTTGTTTGTAAAATTTCCTGGTAATAAATTTGTGATTCCACCTTCTAAATCAAAAATGCTAATGGTGTCTTTCTTGGAAAAATTTTGTTTTATATATTTTAAAGATTTTAAATTACTCAACCCTTCTTCATTTCGAAAGAGATTAAAGTATTTAAAGTCTTCTGCAATTGGCATTACAAAAAACCAAATAACAGATATAACAACTATTTTACTAATTGATTTATGTATCTCAACAGTTACAGCAGATATTGCTAAACTTGTTAATAATAAAAGAAATGGAACTTGTAATAATAAATAATGTTCACGTGGATAAGCATAAATGCAAACTATGAATGGAGGCAAGGCAAATAAAAATAATATTAGTAATGTAATTAAATTATCCTTTATCAAAAATAAAAATCGACTTCTTTTATTTTTTATCGTCTTTGTAAATGAAAAATAAACGACAAACAACATGCTTGATACCATCAAACATAACCAATGAATATTTTTTGTAAAAATTGGTGCGAAGAAACTAAATATAATTTTCCCAGTTTGTAAGAAATAAGTAGAAATATTTGAAAATATATGCTGTCTTATTATCGCTGGATTAGATTGTATAATCTCTTTTAAGGATGTAGAATTTTTAAAGTTTTGTTGCAAAATATCTGAATAGTCGAGCCAAAAAGTATTATTAGTATGATGCCATTGGCTATAATTCATTGCAAAATGTTGTAAAAAAACACCGACACTTCTAGTCGAGTCACCATTGTTAAAGGGTGTCTTAAAGAAAATATAAATAAACATCGATGCTATACTCAACAGCACAACTGTTACAACATCAATCTTAGAAAGATTCTTAAGATTTGAAAAAAAGAAAATATAAGTTAATATCCAACAAATCAAAAATGGTAAAAATAATTCGGGTCGTGCATATCCACAAATTAATAATGAAATGCTGTAGATTGCAAACTTTGATACTATCGTTTTTTGATATTTTGCAAT
>JANNVS010000454.1:0-5581 GCA_031414515.1 Sphingobacteriales bacterium
ATTTCTTTTCTGCCTTTTACTAATTTCACTCTGAAGTCTTTATACAAATCATTGTTCCAGATTTGAGAAAAAGTATGTGTTTGCAAATCACCTAATTGGTATTGTGCATCTTTATCAAAACAACAAGGAACTACTTTTCCATCCCAAGTAATTACGCAGCTATGCCACAATTTCCAGCATGAGTTTTCTAAACTATTTTTGATGGAATAAGTGCCATTGCTGTTTTTTCTGTAACGCGAATAGTGTTCGTTTTCCGGAATTAATTCATTGCCGTTTTTGTAATCATACATTTGTGCAGTTTTTAAAATCACTTCATCCACACCAATTTCTTTTGCCAGTAATTTTAATTCATCAATCTGATGTTCATTTGGTTTTACTACTAAAAATTGAAAAATAATGTAAGGCGTTTTAGATTGCATTTCTTTTTTCCAATGAACGATATTTTTTGCACCTTCAATTACTTTGTCTAATTGTCCACCAACACGATAACTTTCATACGTTTCCTGTGTGGTACCATCAATAGAAATTATTAATCTGTCTAAACCAGATTCAATCGTTTTCTTTGACATCGCATCGGTTAAATAATGCGCATTCGTAGAGGTTGCGGTATAGATTTTTTTTTGTCTAGCATACGAAACCATTTCCAAAAAATTCTTGTGCAAATATGGTTCGCCCTGAAAATAAAAAGTCAGATAAATAAGCTTCTCAGAAATTTCATCAATAGTCTTTTGAAAGAAATCTTGCTCTAACATTCCAATTGGTCGTGTAAAAGAACGTAATCCGCTCGGACATTCCGGACAACGCAAATTGCAGGAAGTCGTCGGCTCAAACGAAATGGAAAACGGCATTCCAAGCTGAACCGGTTTTTTAAAATATTTTGTCAGGTAAAAAGAAAGATAAACCAAACCCATATTCCACACTCTCCGAATCGTCAGTTTCGATATAAAATTGAGTGTATTTTGTGTGGATGCGTTCATTTTTTTGAGCCAAGAATAAGGACACAAGAATAAGGACACAAGATACGAGATAATTAGATAATTAGCTGATGGGTCAATTAGCTAATTGGGTAGAATATGCTGTGAAGAGTTTAAATTAAGCGTACAGATTAATTCTTCTGCCTCAGAACCGCTTCCGTTTTCGGAATATGTTTCTTTAAATATCTGATCACAAAGAACAACATCACTACAATTAGCACACAAACAATGCCTGCAATGATAAATGGAATAATAATACTGAAAATACTACCTAAAATTGCCAAAATATGTTCTATGGTCGCCACAATCGGGTTGGCAACACCAGCCGTAGTTGCTGTTGAAGTAGCACGAGTCAAGGCTGTTCCTGCTTGTATAATTCCAGCACTTCCACCGCCAACAATAATACCTAAACCCCATTTTAGCATCGGATCTAAATCAGGAATAATAGCAGAAGCAGTTAGTAAAGTGCCTGCAATTACAGAAGCTGGTGTAGTAACGGTATCTAAAGCATTATCTACAAACGGAATGTAATAACCTGCAATTTCAAAAATAGTAGCTGCGCCAAAACATATCATGGCTGCTGTGCTACCCATCCATTGAAATCCTTCACCAAGATGCAAAATCCCCATTTTAGTGGCAATGCTTGCTGCCAATAGAGGCACAAACACTCTAAAACCACAGCTGGCACTCAAACCCAAACCCATTACAAGGCTCAACAAAACTTTATTATCGCTGAAAAAATGTAGAGCATCGGTCGAAACGAATTTCATAATAGTTGTATCCATGTTTAAAAATAGTGTTTTTTTATATATAACATCAAACTACGCACCAAAATTCCACCAGCATGTTACTGATTAATTAAGAAAAAAGAATACAGATTAAGCAAATGCTCTATATGTTGGTTATTTGTTTAATTCGTGTATAAAATCTAATTACTAATTACTAACTACTAATTACATTTTTTTATCTTTACAAAAAAAATTACACAATGGAATTAAGCGGAAAAGTATTTAAAGTAATGTCAGTTGAATCTGGCGAAGGAAAAAATGGCGTTTGGAAAAAACAACAAATTGTAATTGAGGTTGATAATGGAAAATATCCTAAAAAAGTGGCAGTTGTTTTTTGGAGTGATTTAGTAGATAATGTTGGTTTTGTAGAAGGGAAAGATATTTCTGTAGAGTTTGATGTAGAAAGCCGCGAGTACAATGGAAAATGGTACACAGATGTAAAAGCTTGGAGAATTAATAAAACGGAAAGCAATAATACTTCATCTTCAAATACATCTTCTGCAGCAACAGCAAACACTACAACATCTACTTATACAGAATCAGATGTGCCTGCTGCACAAATAGAGGATGATTTACCATTTTAAGAAATAACTTACCAAGGATTTTTTTGGTAATAAGTAACATACGCATCGCCATCGATGATAATCATAGGATCACCCGTTTTCGGGTGATTTTTCTTTTGAAAAGAAAGCGATTGCGCGCCTTCGGCGGCAGAAACTACATTAATGGTAGTTCCATTTAATTTCCAGGTGCCGTGGTCAGAACTTTGGCTCGCAGAACCGCCGTAATAACCACCACCAGAACCGCTTATCGAACCTTCATATGTATATTGATAGGTGCCATCCGCATTAATAACAATACATCGCAAACTGCTTGAACTCGCATTTGTATAAGTTCCAGAAGCCTTTGTCCAGCACCACGTACCAACAATAGATTTATCTAAACTTCCAGATTTTGAATTACTTGTACTAGGCGATGAAGATTTTGTTTTAGTAAATGTAACAGGTGCTTCAAAGATGCCACCAGAAACAATTAATTGACCATTTACTAATTTATAATTGTAGTTGAAATCACCATCATCGCTGCTCGCAAATATTTTATTGTCATTAGAAGTAAACGTAAAACTTCTTCCAGCAAAACTACCTTATCCATTTGTATTAAAAACAAGCGAACCCACCTCATCGTTGTTCCAGGTGCCTGCAATTTTATCTTGTGCAGAAACAATAGGAGTAAAAAAAAGTGCAAATGTAAAAATCAGATGTTTCATAGGATATTATTGTATCAAAAATAAACACTAAAAATGAAGAATGCAATATGCTAAAGTAATGATTAGATGCAATTTCAATAAAGAATCGTACGGATTTTTTATTATATTTGATATCCAACCAATCTCAAGAGCATGAAGTATAACGCAATTCAGAACTATATTAATGGACAATTTGTATCTGCAACAACCGATAGAAAAATGGAAGTTATTTCTCCGTTAGATGGAAATTTATTGTCAACCGTACCAATGTCATCTTCAAAAGATTTAGATGATGCCGTGAAAGCAGCCAAAGCAGCATTTCCATCTTGGAGTAAAACGCCAATTAAAGACAGAGTTCAGGTTTTCTTTAGATATAAATATTTATTGGAAAAATATTTGAAAGAATTAGCTGAATTATGCAGCGAAGAAAATGGAAAAACCTACAGTGAATCTGTTGCTGAAATAGAAAAATGTATCGAATTAACTGAATTTGCCACCTCATTGCCACAACTAACTACAGGCGAAGTATTAGAAGTAAGTAAAGGTGTAGAATGCAGAACAGAACACGTTCCACTTGGTGTTGTTGCATCTATCGTTCCATTTAATTTTCCATCAATGGTGCCAAACTGGACGATACCAAATGCCATTGCATTAGGTAATTGTATGATTATAAAACCATCTGAAAAAGTGCCTTTGAGTTGTGGAAGATTAGCAGAAATATTAAAAGAAGCTGGCTTGCCTGATGGCGTTTTTAACGTAGTTCACGGCGATGTTGAAATTGTAGAAGCTATCTGCGATCATCCAGATATTGAAGCCGTATCGTTTGTTGGCTCAACAAAAGTGGCGAAAATTGTTTACCAACGAGCAACACATAATTATAAAAGATGCTTGGCACTTGGAGGCGCAAAAAATCACTTATTGGTATTGCCAGATGCAAAACCTGAAATGACTGCACAAAATGTCGCAGCATCTATGAGTGGTTGCGCTGGACAACGTTGCATGGCTGCAAGTGCAATGATTGCCGTTGGAAACGTAGATACTATCATTGATAAAATTTGTGATGAAGCTAGAAAAATTATTCCTGGAAAAAATTTAGGTGCAGTTATTAATAAAGAATCTCAACAACGTATAGAAAGATATATTACAGAAGCAGAAAAAAATGGTGCAAAAATTTTAGTAGATGGACGAAATACAAAAGTAGAAGGAAAAGAAAATGGCACTTACGTTGGACCAACCGTAATTGATTTTGTAACACCTGATATGTCGGTTGCAAAAGAAGAAATTTTTGGACCAGTAATCAGCATCATGCGTACTAATACTGTTGATGAAGCATTAGCCATTGAAAATGCAAATCCGTATGGAAATGCAGCAAGTGTGTTTACGCAAAATGGTAGCATGGCGCGTTACATTATTGATAATGCAAGTGCAGGTATGATTGGTGTGAATGTTGGTGTACCTGTGCCGCGCGAACCTTTTTCTTTTGGTGGATGGAATGAAAGTAAATTTGGAGTTGGCGATATCACTGGAAAAAGTTCTATAGAATTTTGGACCAAATTAAAAAAAAGCACCACCAAATGGAATCCTGAAGCTGGTGTAAATTGGATGAGCTAAATAAGAATTATGAATGCAAAATTATGAGTTATAAATTGTGTACTTGAAAAGAATAAAATGACAACAGAACAAATAGTAAAAGATAGTAAAGAATTTAGTTTATTCTCTTGGTCTGCACAAGCAAGTGTAAATCCATTAGCGATAGAAAGAGCAGAAGGTGTTTATTTATACGACTACGATGGCAATAAAGTAATCGATTTTTCTTCTGGATTAATATCAGTAAACATTGGTCATGGCGACCAACGCGTAATGAATGCAGTAGTTGAACAAATGCAAAAAGTAAGCTATGTAACACCAAGTTGTACCACAGAAATCAGAGCAAAATTATCGCGCAAATTAGCAGAAATTTGTCCTGGTGATTTGAACAAAGCATTCTATACTTTATGTGGAACATCATCTGTAGATAATGCCATAAAATTAGCAAGACTGTACACAGGAAGACATAAAATTGTTGGTCGCTACAGAGCGTTTCATGGCGGTTCTATTGGTGGTATGTCTGTTGGCGGCGACCCAAGAAAAATAGCAAACGATGCACAGCAAATGCCGAACGCTGTTTTGTTAGATGATCCGTATTATTTCTTTGGTATGAAAGATGTAGATGATGCGACTAAATTAAGTTTGAGTTTGGAATATGTGGAAAGAGTGATTCATTTTGAAGGCAAAGCAAATATTGCGGCATTTATTATGGAAGGCGAAAGTGGCTCTTCAGGTTGTTTGCATTATCCTAAAGGATACTTGAAAGGAATGAAATTTCTTTGCGAAAAATATGGCATTCTTTTTATTGCAGATGAAGTGATGAGCGGTTTTGGCAGAACCGGTAAATGGTTCGGTTTTCAAAACCACGACATTATTCCGGATATGATATGTATGGCAAAAGGGTTAACCTCTTCCTATGTACCACTAGGTTGTTTAATGGTGTCGGATAAAATTGCTGAAAAATTCGAAAACACACCCATGATGAT
>JANNVS010000455.1:0-6880 GCA_031414515.1 Sphingobacteriales bacterium
GTGTGTTTGAGGAAGTAATGATGAGTGAATATTCGAAAGGAGTATATGTCATTAAATTAAATGTAGATGAAGAAGTATACTACCACAAAGTAGTAAAGAACTAAGTCACTAATAAATAAAATCAAGTTTAACTAAAAAAAACCTCGACAAAATAGTCGAGGTTTTTTTAGTTTATAAGTTTTTAGTAATTTTACAACGTAATGCAAAGAGTAAAAATAATTGAATGTCCACGTGACGCAATGCAAGGGATTAATGAATTTATTCCTACTAAAAAAAAATTAGAATATCTGAATTCATTATTAAAAGTAGGATTTAACACATTGGATTGTGGAAGCTTTGTTTCTGCATCTTCCATTCCTCAAATGGCAGATACTAGATTAATTATACCATACTTGAAATTAGATAATTCAGAGACTAAATTATCGGTGATAGTAGGTAATATGCGTGGAGCAGATGATGCTTGTGAGTTCGATGAAATAACTTATATAGGGTATCCATTTTCTATTTCGGAAACATTTCAACAACGAAATACGAATTGTACTATCGAAGAATCTCTAGTGCGTGTAGATGAGATCATGAATATTTGTGAATGCTATGGTAAAACATTTGTATGTTATATCTCTATGGCATTTGGAAATCCATATGGTGATTTTTATAATCCAACTTTAGTTGAACATTGGGTAGATAGATTGTTAGAAATGGGCGTGAATAAATTTTCCATTTCTGATACAATTGGAGTAGCAACACCAGACTTAATTACTGATGTTTTTTCAATTTTGTCAGAAGATTTTCCTGAAATTGGATTTGGTGCACATTTTCATACAACTCCAATTACCTGGAAAGAAAAAGTAGAAGCTGCATGGAATGCAGGATGTACACGATTTGACGGAGCAATAAAAGGATATGGTGGTTGCCCAATGGCAACAGATAAACTAACTGGAAATATGCCAACAGAAAATTTGTTGGCATATTTTGATGAAAATAATATTGAACATGGTTTAAATAAAGATGCCTTTATTGAATCTATGAGTATAGCTAATTCAATATTTAAATAGGAACTTTTGGGTTTTTCTTAATCTCACGTTCTCCAAAAATAGCGGAACCTATACGAATCATTGTAGTACCTTCTTCAAGTGCAATCTTATAATCTCCACTCATACCCATAGATAACTGGTTGAATTCAGCATCGGTTTTAAAATAGGTAGATTTAATTTCGTCGTAATACTTTTTAAATCCTCGAAATTCATTTTTAATTAATACCTGACTTTTTGTATTTGTTGCCATACCCATTAATCCAACAATTCGAATATTTTTTAATGCATCAAATGCTTTTATATCTAAATGATCAATCAACTCTTCTTCAGAAAATCCAGATTTGTTTGTTTCAGCTGCGATATGAATTTCTAATAAAACATCGATAATACGGTCATTTTTTAGTGCTTGTCTATTTACTTCAATAGCTAATTTTAAACTGTCTATTGAATGAATAAGGCAAATAAATGGAGCGATATATTTTACTTTATTGGTTTGTAAATTTCCAATCATATGCCATTGTATATCTTTAGGCAGTAGTTCCTGCTTAAGAATTAATTCCTGTACTTTGTTTTCACCAAGAATTCGTTGTCCTGCATTATAAACAAGTTGAATCTCATCTATTGATTTTGTTTTGGATACAGCTACTAAAAGCACATTTTTGGCTTTAGCAATTTTTGTTATATCTTGTAAGGCAGAAATATTTGCCATCGGTATGTATTATTTTTCACATAAATATAGTTCAAAATTCATTTTATATGTACTATCATTTACGTTTATTATTTCCTGTGTACATAAACATAAATTTGATTCTGATAAAAAAGTATTATCTGAGCAAAAAATGACATCTATTTTAGTGGATATTTTTTTGATGGAAGCCTATGTAAATGAAAAAATGCCAAATTTAAATATAGATTCTCTAACTGTTGTAAGACAATCATTTTATCCATCTGTATTAAAATACCATAAAGTAGATAGTTTCTCTTTCTATTCAACTTTTTATTATTATCAATATCATCCTAAAGAATTTTCGGAGTTATTGAATAAAGTGAATACTAAAATGACCAAAATTAAACCATTAGATACTACCATCATAAAACAAATTGTAGTGCCACCAAAAGATTTGGACAAATTAACCAATTTTAAAGAACAAGAAAAATCTATGAGAGATGAATATTTAAAGAATCAAGCACCCTCAAAAAAACATAATAATAAATCTAAATAATTTTAAAATGCTTAATTTACTAAAGAAATGATATAAGGATTACATGATATCTTTACGTAAATAGAATATTTTAGCTGAATTCAATTAATTTAGCCTAACATAAATACAATAAATTAAATATAAAGATGAATTTGAAAAATAACTGGACTTTCCAAGAAATAGAAGCAATATATCAGAAACCATTGTTGGAGCTAATCTATGAATCCGCAAGTATTCATCGTCAATTCAACCAAACTGGCGAAGTGCAAGTTTGCACATTATTATCAGTAAAAACTGGTGGTTGTTCAGAAGACTGTGCGTACTGTCCACAAGCAGCAAGATATAATACTGGCTTAAAAGCACATAAACTTTTAGAAATAAATGAAGTGCTTTCTAAAGCAAATGAAGCGAAAGCAAATGGTTCTACGCGTTTTTGTATGGGTGCTGCTTGGCGTGAAGTACGAGACAATAAAGATTTTGATAAAGTTCTTGATATGGTAAAAGGTGTCAATAAGATTGGATTAGAGGTTTGTTGTACTATGGGTATGTTGACAGAAGAACAAGCTCAAAAGCTAAAAGATGCTGGTCTGTATGCCTATAATCATAATTTAGACACTTCAGAAGAGCATTATGATAAAATAATTACTACTCGATCATTTCAAGATAGGTTGAATACCATCGGAAATGTAAGAAGTGCAGGAATAAGTGTTTGTAGTGGTGGTATTATTGGAATGGGTGAAAGTGACGAAGCTAGAATTGGTTTAATTTATACATTAGCAACCTTGCCCGAACATCCAGAATCAGTGCCAGTAAATGCATTGGTTGCAGTAGAAGGCACTCCATTAGAAAACATGAAACGAGTATCCGTATTTGAAATGGTCAGAATGATAGCGACTATACGTATAACAATGCCTAAAACAATGGTTCGTCTAAGCGCTGGTCGTTTAGATATGCATGTATCAGAACAAGCTTTATGTTTTATGGCTGGAGCTAATTCTATTTTCGCTGGCGATAAATTATTAACGACACCTAATCCAAGCTTTACAGATGATATGGCAATGTTTGACTTACTTGGGTTAAAGCCTCGTGAAGCATTTAAAAAAGAAAAGATAGAAGAATTTGTTGTCTCTTAATGAAAGTGGAAGATAGAATAAATCAATATTTAGATCTACGAAAAGAAAATAATCTTTATCGTAAATTACAGAATACTAATAGTTTAATTGATTTCTCTTCGAATGATTATTTAGGTTTGTCTCGCTCTGCTTTTATCAAACAACAAGTTGAAAACGACTACAAGAACTACCAATTTCATAAATCAGGTGCCACAGGCTCACGCCTTCTGAACGGAAATTCTGAGCTATACGAAGAAGTTGAAGACTTGCTGGCTAAAACGCATCACGCTGAAGCTGCTTTGCTCTTTAATTCTGGTTTTGATGCCAATGTTGGATTGATTTCTACTGTAATTCGACCAAATGATGTCATTTTCTACGATGAATTGGTACATGCGTCTATTCATCAAGGAATGAAATTGAGCAATGCAAAACACATTGCTTTCCAACATAATGATTATCAGGATTTAGAAGACAAACTCAAGATGAATTCAGGCTATGATGTTACTTTCATCATCACCGAATCCATTTTTTCTATGGAAGGCGATAAGGCTGACCTTAAAAAACTGGCTGAATTAGCGACAACCTACGAGGTGGAACTGATTATAGATGAGGCACATGCAACAGGACTATTTGGCAGCAAAGGTAGTGGCTTGTGTAATGAAGCTGAAATAGAAGAGAAGTGCTTTGCACGCATTTATACCTTTGGAAAAGCCATTGGTAGCCATGGTGCCGTAGTGGTTGGTAACCAAAAGCTAAAAGAATACTTGATTAATTTTTCTAAGAATTTCATCTATAGTACAGCCTTAGAAACTCATAATTTACTTTGCGTGAAACATACATATTTATACTTACAAAATAATATAAATCAATTATTTAGTATAAATAAATTAAATCAATACTTTAAATTAAAATCAAAAGAATTACAAAATGCTTTTGAAATATGTGGCGATGGTCCGATTTATGGAATTATTGTGCCTGATAATAAGAAATGTAAAGATTTGTCTATTTATCTGCAAAATCATAATTTAGATGTCAGAGCTATTTTATCGCCTACTGTACTTAAAGGAACAGAGCGACTACGAATTATATTGCATAGTTTTAATTCTACTGATGAAATAGATCAATTAGTTGAGTTATTAACTGATTATAAATAGATTATATATTTTATGAATGGATTTTTTGTTACAGGAATTGGAACAGATATCGGTAAAACCGTAGTATCTGCCGTATTAGTAGAAGCTTTAAAAGCCGATTATTGGAAACCTATACAAGCTGGAAATCTGGATTTTACAGATTCAGACTTCATAAATGAGTACACTATTCATCATCAAACTATACATTCTGAAGAATATTTATTTACAGAACCAGTTTCACCACATTTGGCTGCTAAGTTTGATAATAAATATATTGATTTTCAACATATTATAATACCTAAGTCAAATAATTACATGATAGTAGAAGGTGCAGGTGGTTTGTTGGTTCCATTAACTCATGAGTATTTAATTATAGATTTAATTATTATGTTACAATTACCTGTTATTCTTGTATCTATGAATTATTTAGGAAGCATTAATCATACCTTGTTGACGATTTTAGCTTTAAAAGAAAAAAATATAGAAATTGCTGGAATTATTTTTAATGGCGAGCCAAATATTGAAACTGAAAATTATATTTTGAAATATACAGGAATCAAGCTTATTGGTAAAATTCCAAAATCAGACACAATGTCAAAAGGATTTATTGTTCAGCAGGCAGACCAAATCCTAAAAAATCTGTTGCCATTGCTGAGCGAATTGCCACAACCTGAAACTTCTCAAGACTTACCAATCGACTATGAATCTTTCTGAGCGCGATAAAAACCTGATCTGGCATCCGTTTACTCAACAGCAAACGGCAATGCCAAATATTGCTATTACGCATGGAAAAGGTGCTTTGCTATTCGATGAAAACGGAAATGAGTACATAGATGCGGTTTCGAGTTGGTGGACAAATCTTTTTGGTCATGCGAATCCGCAAATAGCTGCAGCCATAAAAAAGCAAGTTGATACCTTAGAACACGTAATTTTTGCCGGATTTACGCATCAACCTGCGATAGAATTAGCCGAAAGATTGATGCAAATTCTACCTGAAAACCAAACTAAAGTCTTTTTTTCAGATAATGGTTCTACTTGCGTAGAAGTGGCGTTGAAAATGGCGATTCAGTTATGGCACAATCAAAATATAGAAAAAACGACCATTATTGGGTTCAAAAATGCTTATCATGGTGATACATTTGGTGCTATGTCGGTTGGTGCTCGCGGTGTTTTTAATCAGCCATTTGAATCTTTTTTATTTGATGTGGAGTTTATAGATTTGCCTAATCAAGATAATTTTGAGCAGATTCAAGCAGATTTTAAACAAATAATACAAACTAAAAGAGTAGCAGCGTTCATATTTGAGCCATTAATTCAAGGTTCTGCTGGAATGCAGATGTACAAAGCAGAATATTTAGATAAATTAATTGAAATTGCTCAGGCAAATGAAGTGATTTGTATTGCAGATGAAGTGATGACGGGTTTTGGCAGAACAGGCAAAACCTTTGCCACCGACTATTTGCAATGCAAACCGGATATTTTTTGTTTGTCTAAAGGAATTACAGGTGGATTTCTACCTTTAGGCGTAACTACTTCTACAAACAAAATTTACGAAGCATTTTTAAGTGATGACAAACTGAAGACCTTTTTTCATGGACATTCGTATACCGGAAACCCGCTGGCGTGTGCGGCAGCGAATGCGAGTTTAGAGCTACTTCAGAATTCAGATTTAGGAATTCAGAATTTGGTAGAATGGCAAACTGAGTTTTCTGATAAATTAATCACAAACCCAAAAATTGAAAATCTACGGCAGTTGGGAACCATTATTGCGTTTGATGTGAAAACGGACGAGGATTACAACTCGCTTCAAGATATTGCTATAAGTGCATACGTGGCTTATAAAGGGAAAAAAAATATGGAACACAACTACTTCAATGATTTGCGTGATTTCCTCTATGATAATTTTATAAGACGAGGTGTTTTGCTGCGTCCGCTTGGAAATACCATTTATATTTTACCACCTTATATAATCACCAAAACACAATTGCAAAGAGTGTATGATGTAATTGATGAAGTATTGGAAATACTTTAGTATTATAAATCCTTAACAATCATTTACATCTAACCATTAAACTATATTTTTACAAGTCCTTATTTTTGAGTATGAATTTTTGAAAGTCTTTTCAAGAATGTATGACAGCAAAACAAAATTTGAATTGCTGTACGAAGATTTTGTGTTTGGTTCAAAATCACTCCCACCTTTAGCGATAATTTCAACCATTTCTTTCTCAGTCTTAGGTTGGGCGTTCCAAGTCAAATACTCTTTGTCGTCTGTAAAGTTGTGGATTCCGCTTCTGTGATTAAGCAAATTCTTTATTGTGATTTTATCTGAATTTTTAATAGCTGGAAACCATTTTACAATAGTTTGGTTTAAGTCTAATTTCTTTGCTTCAATTGCT
>JANNVS010000456.1:0-1756 GCA_031414515.1 Sphingobacteriales bacterium
AATGTTATTCTTGCAAAAGCATTAGTAGCAAAATATCTTAAAGCCGAAAATGAAAATGCAGATTTTTCATCTTACCAAAAAGATGGAAAAAATTTGCCGTATAAAATATTGGCAACTTTTAAAGGTAGCGAATTAGAAGAGGTACAATACGAACAACTCCTTCCATCCGAAGCAAACACTCTTGAAAAAATTCAAGAAATAACTCCAGGGGCTCAGCCATTTAGAGTGGTACTTGGAGATTTTGTTACCACCGAAGACGGAACAGGTATTGTGCATACTTCACCAGCATTTGGTGCAGATGATTATAAGGTTGGTAAAAAAAATAATTTAGGCATTTTAACTCTGGTTGATAAGCAAGGCAAGTTTGTAGAGGGTGTAGGCGAATTCAGCGGCCGCTATGTAAAAAATTATAAAGATGAAAAAGATTATGTAGATGTAAATGTTGATATAGCTGTTAAATTAAAATTAGAAAACAGGGCTTTTAAAGTAGAAAAATACGAACATAACTATCCTCATTGTTGGCGTACCGATAAACCTATTATTTATTATCCTTTAGATGCTTGGTTTATAAAAACTACTGCAGTAAAAGATAGAATGATAGAGCTTAACAAAACGATTAACTGGAAGCCTGAAAGCACTGGTACAGGACGTTTTGGTAATTGGTTAGAAAATATGGTGGATTGGAACTTAAGCCGTAGCCGTTTTTGGGGAACCCCATTACCTATTTGGAAATGTGGCGAGATAGATTTAGAAATAGAAACTGAAACTCATGGAACAGATTATCGTTTTATGGACGACAAAAGATTCACATCACCACATGACCAAATCTGTATTGGGAAAAAGGAAGATTTAATAAATGCATATGGAACAGGGACTTCTGAAATTCAGGGTCATTTGTGTGAGGGTTTTTATGTTGATTTCGATAGATTAAATAAAGATATTAATGGCGAAAACACTTTGTTAATAAATAAAATTGAACAATATAATGTTGGAAAATCTTCAATAAATACCGTGGATATTGATGAAATAAGAAAATCTAAGTTTGATAAAAAAACTTTAATTCATTACAGATGTACACTTCGTCTAATAGAAGACTATATTACGAAAATCGATTCTGAATTTGCAAATAAAATTGATTTGCATAAACCATATATTGATAATGTAATTTTTGCAAGAAAGGGTTCTTTAGATGATTCAAATTTATATGCAAGAGTTGATGATTTAATTGATGTTTGGTTTGATAGTGGTGCCATGCCTTATGCTCAATGGCATTTTCCTTTTGAAAATGTAGAAACCTTTGCACAAAACTATCCTGCCGATTTTATTGCGGAAGGTGTTGATCAAACAAGAGGTTGGTTTTATACCCTTCATGCCCTTGCCGCTTTATTAAAAGAGAGTATAAATGAAGAGTTACAAAAGCATAATCTATCATTAAATTCTTCTGCACATTCTTCCACATTTCCTCCCCCAACGGGGGAGATAGAGGGGGCTTCTGGCTTGGCCTATAAAACGGTTGTAAGTAATGGTTTAGTGTTAGATAAAAATGGCGTTAAAATGAGCAAACGCCTAGGTAATATTGTTGATCCGTTTGATACCATTAGTAAATACGGTGCCGATGCTACCCGTTGGTATTTAATTACCAACGCAAGCCCTTGGGATAGTTTAAAATTTGATTTGGGCGGCATACAAGAAGTACAACGTAAATTTTTTGGTACACTTTATAATACCTATCAATTTTTTGCTTTATATGCTAATG